>JALZAV010000194.1 GCA_030948145.1 Candidatus Dormiibacterota bacterium | reverse complement strand
GGTCGTCAATCTTCGACAGGTGCTCCTCGACCAGGATGTGATTTACGTCGGCGGCGGCAACACCGCCAACATGCTGGCCATCTGGCGCCAGCATGCGCTCGATCCGATCCTTCGCATGTGCTGGGAGTCCGGTGTCGTGCTGGCGGGGATCAGCGCCGGCATGAACTGCTGGTTCGAGGCGTCCGTCACCGATTCATTCGGCCTGCAGCTGGCGCCATTGAACGACGGACTGCGATTCCTTCCTGGGAGCTCATGCCCACACTACGACTCCGAAGATAAGCGCCGGCCGACTTATCAGCGCCTCGTCGGCGAGGGATTTCCCGGCGGCTACGCGGCGGATGAGGGCGTCGGGCTGCACTTTGCCGGCACGGCGCTGCAGGAGGTGGTCAGTTCCCGGAAAGCAGGGCGCGCATACAAGCTCGAGCTCGTCGGCAGTCAGGTGATCGAACGCGTGATCGAGCCCCGCTTGCTGGGATAATCGTTGACCTGGCCCCTTGGCGGGGCCGTTTAACGAGGAGGTCTCTGATGGCCCATCATCTAACCGACCTGACGATCGAGTTGGAGGACAAGCCCGGCACGGTGGCGGCAGCCGCCGAGGCATTGGGCAAGGCCGGCGTCAACATCGAGGGATTCGCCGGCTTCGAAACCGGCGGAAAGGGAATCGCCCATGTTCTCGTCGAAGATGCCCAAAAGGCGCGGCAGGCCCTGCAGAGCGCCGGAGCGCGCGTCACGGGCGAGCAGCCGGTTATCGTGCTCGAACTCGAAGACAAGCCCGGCTCCCTGGGATCGGTGACCCGGAAGATCGCGAACGCCGGGGTCAGCCTGAATGCCGTGTACGTGGCCACGAGAACCCGCGTCGTGATTGGGGGCAAGGACCTCGAGAAGGCCCGCGCCGCGGTTGGAGCGGCGACGGCGGGACAGACCCGGAAGTAGTCAGCGCGTCGGGCGCCAGTCCTCGAGGGTGATCGCCCAGCGTTCGTGATCGCGCCAGCGACCACCAATCTTCAGGTAGCGCGGCGAAAAGCCCTCGCGCCGGAAGCCTGATTTCTTCGCGAGCGCGATCGACTGGTCGTTGCCGGGCTGGATGTTCGCTTCGACCCGATGCAGCTTCATGCTCCTGAAGATGTGGCGGAGGACAAGCTGCATCCCCTCGCGCATGTAGCCCTGCCCCGCGAACGGGGTGAACGCGTAGAAGCCCATGTACGCGTTCTGGAAGCCTTTGCGGAAGATCTGGCTCAGCGTGAAGACGCCGACGACGGCCCTGTCCTCCTTCCGGCAGACCAGGAATGACTGGACGGTCGGCTGCCGGATCCGTTGCAGCCACTCGTCAAATTGTTGTGGCGTGGTCGCGGCCGTCACCCAGGGACGGTGCAACCTTCGGCTGGCGCGTGCCCGTTCGATCAGTTCACCGCGGTCTCGCGCCGTCGGAGCTCGCAGGAACACGCGCGCCCCGGACTCCAGGATGCTTTTCTCAGCCGGCATCGCGTCGCGCCCAGCGTCGGAGAACGGCCTCGACCGGCCAGCGCGCGACGTGGTTCACGCCAACGCCGAGGCGGTCGGGAAAGAGCGAGATATAGACATTCCGCCGATCCCGGGCGACCGCGTCGGCGACGCGACGCGCCACCTTTTCGGCCGGAACCGGTGGCAGCCGCTGGTGCGAGGCTCGGCCCTTCACGCCAAGGCGGTTCTCGGAAAAGCCCGACACGGTCGTCCCCGGAAAGACGTTCATCACCTTGATCCCGCGGTGGGCCTCCTCCATCCGCAGCGCATCGCCGATGACCGTCAGCGCGAATTTCGTGGCCGAGTAGTAGCCGATGCGCGGGACGACGATGCGGCCCGCGACCGACGAGATGTTGATAATCATCCCCGACTTCTGCGCTCGCATCGCCGGGACGACGGCCCGTATCGCCTCGGCGGCGGCCAGCACATTGAGGCGGAAAACAGCCTCGACATCGGCACGGCGCGCGTCGGCGATCGAACTGTGAAAGCCAATTCCGGCGTTGTTGACCAGGATGTCGATCCCGCCAAGCTGGCGGATCGTTTCCTGCGCCATCTGCTCGAGCGCGCCGTCAGCCGTCACGTCAGTGGGGATAGCGACCGCGCGCCCGCCACCGGCCCGGATCGACGCGGCGAGTTCCTCGAGCGCCTGCGCATTGCGCGACGCGAGCGCGAGCCGGCCCCCGCGGCGGGCGAACTCGACGGCGATCGCGCGGCCGATGCCGCTCGAGGGGCCGGTGACGATGACGTTGGCGCCTTGCAGCTTCAGTGCTGGCAGCCCCGGCAGAAATCCGTGTTCTCACCGCGGGCGGTGAGCTCGGAGATCCGATGCCCGCAGCGTGGGCACTTTTCCTTCGCCTTTCCATGAACGGCCATGAAGCTGCGGTCCTGTTTGTGCGGCTCGTATTTTGGTTGCGCCCGGATGGAATCGATCGCCGACTGCAAGACCTTCCGGGTGGCAGCGTGGAGACGCGTCACGTCGTCAGGCTTGAGCGTCGGCCGTTTGCGCAGTGGGAGGAGACCGGCCTCGTGCAAGATCTCGTCCGAGTAGGCATTTCCCACCCCGGAGATGAACGCCTGGTTGCGCAGCAGGTTCTTCACCTCGCCGGGATGGCGTCGGATCCGATGCGCGAAGTCGGACAACTCCACCGTCAGCGCATCGGGGCCAAGCTCGGCCCATCCCGGGATCGTCGGCAACGCGCCGGGCGAGACCCAGTAGACGCGCCCCATCTTCACCGTGTCGAGGAAGCGAAGCTCGTCGCCGTTGTCGAGCGTCAGGCGGAAGACTGTCGCGGCGGCCACCTTGTCCGAGGCCGTCGTCCATTGGAAGCGTCCACCGAGCATCGGGTTGATCACCAGGTGCTGGCCGGCGATGTCAAAGATCAAGAACTTTCCCCGGCGCCAGGCGCGCTCGAATGAGCCACCCGTCAGCTGCCTGGCGAACTCGTCGGGCGGCGTCCGCAGCAGGAAGCTGAGCTTGGGCGAGGTCCAGGCTTGCTGGATGCT
>JALZAV010000193.1 GCA_030948145.1 Candidatus Dormiibacterota bacterium | reverse complement strand
CCACGCCTGACCCCGAAGACATGTGCCGCCGGTTCGCGGGACTGCCCCAGGTGGCCGAGGTCATCGCCCGGGGTGAAACGAAGACGAGCATCCGGGTACGCTCGGGAATGCAGGTCGACCTTCGGGCGGTAAAGCCCGAGAGTTTCGGCGCCGCCTGGCAGTACTTCACCGGGTCCCAGGCCCACAACGTCCAGCTTCGCGCCCGCTCGGAGCGTCGGGGGAAGCTCAAAATCAACGAGTACGGCGTCTTCGCCGAGGATGGACGGCGGATCGCGGGCGAAACGGAGGCCGATGTTTATGCCGCGGTGGGCTGTGCCTGGATCCCCCCCGAGCTGCGCGAAGGCCTGGGCGAGATCGAGGCGGCCGCCGCCGGCCCGCTGCCGGAGCTCGTCCGCGAGGTCGACCTGCGCGGGGATCTCCACACCCACAGTAACTGGAGCGACGGCCGCAACACGATCGACGTGATGGCGAGAGCGGCACAAGAGCGCGGACGCACCTATATCGCCCTGACCGATCACACCCAGTCCCTCACGATCGCCGGCGGCCTGACCCCGGAACGATTCAAGGCGCGGTCAATCGAGATCGACCAGGTCAATGGCGGTCTGGCTGGCTTTCGCGTGCTCAAGGGCGCCGAGGTGGACATCCTGCCCGATGGCTCACTCGATCTGCCGGACGACTGCCTCGCGTCGCTGGAACTGGTGGTGGCCTCGGTGCACACGGCCCTGGATCAGCCGAGGGACGTCATCACCCGGCGGGTGATCGCGGCGCTGCGGTCGCCGCATGTCGACGTCTTCGCGCATCCGACCAGCCGGCGCCTGGATCGCCGGGGAGAAACCAGCCTCGACATCGACGCGGTGATCGCCGAGGCGGTCAGGACCGGGACCGTGCTCGAGATCAACAGCAGCCCGATGCGCCTCGATCTGAACGACGGCTGGGCGCGCCGGGCGCGCGAGGCCGGGGCCCTCCTCGCGATTGACACGGACGCCCACTACCCGGTGGAGTACGATTCCGCCAGGTTCGGCTGCGCCATCGGCCGGCGTGCCGGGCTGACCGCCGACCAGGTGCTGAATACGCGCGATGTGGCCGGGGTCCTGGCGCACTGCCAGGCCAAAGGAGCAAGAGCGACCGCCGATTTCCGTTAATACTTATACCGACGGTATAATCAAGAGCACAAGGAGATCCGGGGAAGTGCTTCAGGAGCTCGTGATCAAGGTGCCGGCGCCCTTTGCCGGTCGCGCCGACGTGGGCTTTTCAACCCGCTACCCGGCCCAGGAGAGCCAGGCGCCCCTCAAGGACGTGCCCTTCATCATCGAGGGACCATCCCGCCCGATGCGGCTGCTGCAATCGCGGCTGCAGCTGTTTCGGCAGAAACGGTCCCTCATCCCCGACGCGCCGGGGGAGGCGTACAGCTGGACGGACCTGATCCCGCTCAACGACGAGCTGTTCATCCTCGCCTTCCGCGACGAGAGCCTGAGCGACCTATGGGATGATTCGCAGGCGGAGCACCGCTACATCGTCAACCTCGTGCGTCCCCTCATCTTCCCGTTCTTGAAGGACTGCGTGCGGATCGGCGAGCTGGCCTTGCGGGACAGCATCGAACTGGCGGTCCTGCACGACTCGACCGTGCTGGCCGAGTTCGAGCTGCGACGCAATCAGATCATCCCGTTGAATGGCTCGATTGTCCTGCTCGACGACATCCAGGCCGGCTGATCGCCGCAGGACACCTGCCGCGGCTCGACGGCTGACGTGCTCGCCGGGGTGAAGGACGCCGGTCCCGAGCGACAGACCCGCTTCATCGTTTTCCTGACCGCCGGGATCGGCGCCGCGCTTCTCATTCCCGGACTCGTCTTGCCGCTGACGGTCGCGCTGCCGTGGTTCGTCCCGGTCTGCGACGTCGCCGCGGTGCTCTCGATGGCCACGACTGCTATCCTCGGCAGCCTCGACGCCCAACTCCGCGAGGACACGCGATCGCTACCGATCGTGGCGCTGGCGACGGCGGCCAGCGTCCTCTGGCTGGGCCACGCCTTCACCTTCCCGGGCGTCATCCCGATGTTCGTCTGGCCCGGCTTCAACGACATGACGTCGTGGCTTTTCTTGATCCTGTCGCTTGGGACGCCGCTGATGCTCGCCTTCGCCCTGACCAGGCGCGGGCGCCAGACGAATTCCCCGATGCGCGCGGTCCGAAGTACCTGGCTCGCGGGCCTCGGCGTCGGTGGTGCCGGTCTCGTGCTCGCCTACCTGCTGGCGATAAGCCCGATCCACAGCGTGGCCGGCAACACCTTTTTCAGGGTGACCGCGGTGACCGGTGCCATTGCCCTGATCCCGACCGCGATCGCCCTGTGGTTCTTTCTCCAGGGCAAGCGTGGCGACGAACGCGTCATCTCGGGCATACTGGCGGCGCTCGTCCTCTGTGCCTACGAGGCGGTTGCGCTGGTCTTCCTTCGCCAGCGGTACACGGGGATCTGGTACGCGCTCCATGTGCTCGCGTTCTTGCCGTTTCCGGCCCTGCTGTTCGGCCAGCTTTCGCTATACGAACGATCGGTCCGGGCCGAGCACGCGTCGGAGCGGCGCGCCCGCTCAACCGCGCGCCGACTGCAGGTGGGCGTCGATGTCGCTGGTGACCTGGCCTCGTCCCTCGACCCGACGGAGGTTATCCGCCGCCTCATCCTCCACGCCGTCGCCGCGGCCGGCGCCGACCGCGGCAGTTTGTGCCAGGTCGATGGGGACGAGATCGTGATCGAGGATTCCTACGAGGCGGGCGGTCAGGAAGACGTCACCCGAGGCAGTCGCTGGCCGATTCGCAGCCAGCCGATCCTCGAGCAGGCGATTCGCTTGAAACGCCCGGTTCAGGGCAGCACGATCGAACTCTCGGCGTTCCCACCAGCACTGCGGGACAACCTGGCCCGCATCCGGCGTGTCGTCTCCCTGCCGCTGGTCCTCGCCGGCCAGGTGGTCGGCGTGCTGGCATTGAGCCGGCGGCGCGACGAGCCCTTCAGCCAGGAGGAACTGGATA
>JALZAV010000069.1 GCA_030948145.1 Candidatus Dormiibacterota bacterium | reverse complement strand
AGAAGTTGAGGAGAACGCGGTAGTCGATGTGCGCGGGTGATCACCTCCTGTGAGGAACTATGCGCATTGGGGTGGCGTCCCGCCTTTCGGGTGGAAGGGCCAGGACATAGGATGCCGGCTGTTACCGTACTCAGTGAGTGTCCGGTCGTTGTTCCCAGCGCGGCGAAACTGATCCGGTTTGCAACTAGCTGGCAGTTACTGCACTGACCCAGAAGTCAGCAACGTCTATCAGTGTGCGCTGACGCTGATCCACGTGGAGTCGACGTCTCACAACATGGCGCATGCTAACGAGCAACAGTGTGCGTCACCATTTGCATCCAAGTGAAACCGGGCGCCTGACATGGCAAAGGTTGAAAGCGGCGCCCGCGCGGTCAAGTCTGCGGCGGCCAACCCACAGATCGAGTTGCTCGAGCGCCTCGGCTACGTTGTCCGGGGCGTCCTCTATGCCGTCATGGGATTTCTTGCGCTTGGCATAGCGCTGGCGCAAAGTGGTGGCAAGGCCACCAGCCTTTCGGGAAGCCTGGTCTGGTTGATCGGCAACCCATTCGGAACGCTGGTTCTGATCGTGACCATCATCGGCCTGGGGGCCTACTCGCTTTGGGGCATCATTCGCGCGATCTACGATCCATTACATCGGGGCCGGGATGCCAAGGGTATCGCCGCAAGAATCGGCTTCGTCACCAGCGCCGTCTCCTATGCGGCCATCGCCTTCTTCGCTCTTCAGATTCTTGCGGGACACGGCGGGGCTTCTACCGACCGCACTCAGACGACGGTTAGTACCCTCTTGATGAATCCCGCGGGCGGGGTGATCACTTTTGTACTCGGCCTCATCTCAGTGGTGATCGGCATCGGGCAATTCGTCGCGGCCTACCGAGCCATCTTCAAGAACGATCTCAAGACCAGTGAGATGAGCCAGTCCGAAGGGGACATTGCGATCGGGCTCGGCCGTTTCGGGATGGCTTCCCGGGGCGTCGCTTTCTTGCTGATCGGCTGGTTTCTCATCCAGGCTGGACTCCATCACAACTCGAGCGATGCCCACGGATACGGAGGCACGTTCGTCTTCCTCCTGGCCCAGCCTTACGGGCGCTGGCTGGTGGGCATCATCGCGCTGGGGTTCGTGGCGCTGGGTCTCCACTCCTTCGCTTGCGCGCGCTGGGTTCGGCTGTTAGGCAGCTCGGACTGAGTGCCCGGTTCTGCCGATCACTCTGCGCGCCCAGCCGCCCGGCAGCAGAGTTCTAAGCGCGAGCGAGACGCCGGTCCACCGATTGCGCCGAAGACGGACGCGCTCGCAGGTCGCCGCGAAGTGAGCTGGCGCAGGCCCACCGCCCACCGTCACGAGGTCAGTCGCAGGCAGACTTGATGAGAAACATTCTTGTTCACCGGAGGCTTACTGTGCAACGGAATCGCCCATTCAGGGAGCCTTATAGTTTGTTTCTGGACGACTCCCCTTTGTAGTACGGATAACCGGGATAGGCGTAGCCCATCCCCCAGAAGGGTGCCAAGCCGTAGTGGCCGTATAGATCGCCATAGAAGCCCAGCTGGCTGACGAGATCGGGGTCGTAAGGGGGAGCACTAGCCACCTGTTCTCGGGAGCGGTCGATGAAGACATCGTCCTTGGTGATCCGGGTGATGGCATCAACAGGTATGAACGACTTTGTATCACCGAAACCCAGGAACCCTCCGTGCTCTACTCGAAGGAAGCGGACCTTTCCTTCTTGATCGTCGATCAGAAGGTCGTCAACTGTTCCAAGATCCTCGCCGTCCTTATCCTTGACGTTGCGCCCGCGGACGTCGTCGTCGGCGTTCGCAACCGTCTGGCCTGTGTCGCTGAGCTTGGTGAGTGAAGCGGTGTTGTTCGGCGGCATGTGCTTTCTCCTGGATTGTCTGAAGCGGGACAGTAGTCCGAAGCCTAGCCATATGGTCGAATGGCCCAGGTAACAAATGCCGTAATCGCTCATTGTGCGCTTAGGACAAGCAGTCGCTCCCGTCGCGCCGACTCGCCGGAACTGGCGATTCGGAGGCGGGCCATCCTTTAGCCCGTTTGTAGTACAACTCTCGGGGATCTAAGCGCGGCCGAGTGATTGACAGAATTGATGGCGTTGCCAGCGCGTACGACCTCGGATGTCCGACTGATCTCGCTGCGGTTTTCCAGTGCGGATCCAGTGGTTCCGTGGCACACGCTGACGTCCACCCAAGAGCAGGGTCGGCATCCGTGGACGCGTGTCTTGAGTTGCTGAGACCACCTCGAGCTCTTGCTCTTCTCGCTCCGAAATGGGTGAGCCTAAGTCTCACTTCACCGTGATCCCCCAGGTCGTGCTGCAGGCCTCACCCGGCCGAAGCGTCCGCAGTCCCTCGCCGCTCTGGAAGGCATTCGGCGCAGCACTCATCGGCTCGACGCCAAGCGCCCTCCGGCGGCGCGGCGCGTCCGGCAGGCTGTCGCCACTGAAAGCCATGACGTATCTATAGGTGTGGTCCATCCAGACGCTGACCATCCGTGAGCGATCCGGAGCCTCCAACTCGACGCGTGCCAGCCCGTCCTCGTCGCGGATCAGATCGGCGAAGCCGGTGTCTAACTTCGTGGCTCCGATCTCGCGTGCGGTTCGAAAGTCGTATTCCGATCCCTCGACTGGCTTTTGACCGGTCGGAATGCCCTTATCGTCGGTCGGCAGCCAACTCGCAGCGGCGATTCGGAGCAGACAGGGATCAACGGCGGGAGTGCCGACTGAGATGTATGGGTGGAAGCCGTTTGCATAGGGCAGCGGGGAGCCGCCCGCGTTCCTTGCCGTGGTTCTCACTGTGACGCCGGAGGGGCTCAGCGTGTACTCGATTGCAACGTGGAGGGCGAAAGGGTAGCCGGCCCGCGGGTAAAGCAATAGCGTAAGAACGGCGCGCGACGGCTCGCGCTTTTCTACCTGCCACGGCAGCCACCGAGCGAAGCCGTGAATGGCGTTGTGCTTCTCAGGCTCGGTCAATGGGAGCTGGTACTGATTGCCTTCGAACTCGTATGCGCCGTCGGCCAGCCGGTTCGGCCAAGGAATGAGCGCTTGTCCGTATGCGCCAAGAGCGACCTCGTCGGAACCGTAGCCGTCGAGCACCGACCAGTCGTCACAGGTCAGCTCGCGCAAGCCACCGCCCACCGTCACGACTGTGAGTCGAAGCCGGCCGGACTCGAGCTCGACCTGCTCACCCGAGGCGAGCACCCGTCCGGTAGCAGATTCAAACATTTGGCCACTCATGCGTATTACTCGCTTGCGCTATCTGCATGCAACATCAGTCGATGGAACCATTTCGCTGGACCACAGCCATTGAGTGGCAATCGCTGATCAGCGCATAACTCCCGATGGGCGGATACTTCGAGCCCCTACTTGCCGCCCAAGTGCTCCCAGGTGACGGGCGACGGTCGTCTGATTGTCGCGGTCGTGGTCGCACAGGTCGAGCTCGGGCTGCCTGGTGTGGCGTGAGGTTCGACGGAGTCTGACGTCCCTTTGCCAATATGGTCGCCTCTAAATTGCCTCGGCGTAACGCACCATGCCGCCGTCGACGAAGTAGGTCGAGCCCGTCACATAACGGGAGCGGTCCGACGCCAGGAAGAGGGCAACCTCGGCCACGTCCTCCGGCCTCCCCATTTCGCCCAGCGGGATGATCCTGTGCAACTCCGCCATTTTTTTCGGATCGTGCAGGGTAGGCTCGTTGATCGGAGTAGCGATGGCGCCTGGAGCGATGTTGTTAACCCGGATCCGGTATTGCGACAACTCCAGCGCGGCATTGCGCATCATCATCCTCAGCCCACCCTTGGCAGCGCAGTAGGGCGTGAAGCCCGGGAAGGTGTGATCTTCGTGAATCGATGAGATGTTGATTATCGAGCCGCCTATCTCCTTCATCGCGCGCCCACAGGCCTGTGCGCAAAGAAAGGCGCCCTTGAGGTCCACGTTGAGCATCTTGTCCCAGCTCTGTTCGGTAATTTCCAGAAATGGGGCCGGACTCTCGACCCCCGCGTTGTTTACGAGCACGTCGACCCGGCCCAATTGTTTGAGTACCTGCTCAACCATGTCCTGGACCTGATCTCGGTCGGAAACGTCTGCCATGACAGCAATCGACTTCCGCCCCGCCCTCGAAATGCGACTCGCGAGTTCCTCCGCCTGACTCTCGTATCCGAAGTAGTTGACGCCAACCGCTGCCCCTTCTCGTCCAAATCGCTCCGCAATCGCGTGGCCAATACCGCTGCCGGCTCCGGTAACGATCGCCACTTTGCCGTCCAACTCACCACCCATTGATCGACCTCCTGTCTGAACTGACCGCCGGCACCTTCTCAACAGCACAGGGACAAGGATCTGATCGACACCATTCACGGAGTGGTTCTCCTTGAGCCATGTTGCTGAACGAAACCTCAGCCGATATTTCCTGGTGCGCCGTTACCCAGCGAGCGGAGCTCATCCCTTCGCAGCTTCTTGTCCAACTAGCACTGCTAGTTTTCCGCGTTGGCGAGCCACCGTCACCTGAGTTGTTCCATCGTGGTGCTGGCAGCACAGGTCTACGGTCGCCTCGCCCACTCGGAGGTTGCGGAGGGTCACCTCCGAAAGCCAGTCCGGAAGGCTTGGATTAGATACCTTGAGCACCTGCCTGACCGCGTCGGGTTCAAGGCCGAGCATCGCCGTGAGCATATAAGGAAGGGCGCCGGCCGCCCATGCTTGCGGGCTGCACGCCACCGGGTATCGAACGGGCACTGGGTATTGCGACCGGCCGAAGCCGGCAAAGACCTCTGGTAGCCTGTTCTGGGGGAACAGCGCTGCCGCTTCGAAGACGGCCGTGAAGATGCGGAGTGCCTCCTTCGCGCGACCAGTGCGCTTTAGGCCGGCGGCGATCAACGCGTTGTCATGGGGCCACACAGACCCGACTTGATAATCAATCGGGTTATAGGCGACCTCATCCTCAGCCAGCGTTCGAACACCCCAACCGCTGAAGAGCTCCCCACTCATCAGCATGCGTGACACCGCGGCAACGTGTCGGGGGCTGACGATTCCGCTCAGGAGCGCCTGACCAGGATTCGACGTCACTGACTCGACCTGCCTGCCTCCTCTCTCCAGTGCGAGCGCGAGATAACCGCTACGTCGGAGCCAGAATTTACGATTGAAGTCTCGCCGCAATTTCTCGCCCTCCCGGGTGAGGCGCGACGAAGTCTCGAGATCGTTATCCAGCTCGAAGAGAGACGCGGCCAACCTCTTGGCCCAATACACGTATCCCTGTACTTCAACCAGAGCTATCGGCGGCTTCGCACGAGAGCCGTCAGGACGGACTATGCAATTGCCCGAGTCCTTCCAACCCAAGTTGGTGTCCGTATCGTAGGACGTGAAGCCGAGACCGTGCCCGCCACACTGATCG
This sequence comes from Candidatus Dormiibacterota bacterium, assembly GCA_030948145.1. Lineage (GTDB taxonomy): Bacteria > Chloroflexota > Dormibacteria > CF-121 > CF-121 > JALYYC01. Next base: position 5,561 of record JALZAV010000069.1, on the reverse strand, counting down.
ATCCAATCGAGCGCGCGGATGACATTTCCCTTCAGGCGCCGCCAAAGGCCGCGATCACCTGTCCATCGGATGTACTCGCCGAGCAGCACTACAAAAAGCGGTGTGGCATCCACGGTGCCGTAGTAGGGCGTGTAGGGCACCTCCCGTAGGTTGGCCATCTCCCCGACCCTGAGCTCGTGCATGATTCTTCCCGGCTCCTCAAGGGTGCGCGGATCGTGACGCCGCCCTTGGCGTTTCGCCAGCCGCTTTAAGGTATTGGCCGCGATCCGAGGATCGTAGGGAAGCGTTTCAAGCGCGGTGATCAGACTGTCGCGCCCGAATAGCGCGACGAACCAAGGCACACCGGCGGCGAAGAAGGTGTCCCCTCGCTGCCGCGTAAGGAGCATCCCTAGGTCATCGAAGCATCGCTTGATGACGCGGTTGAAGAGCTGATTATCTGTCTCGATCGTTGCCCGATCCAGGTACTTGGTGGGAGGCTTGGTGGGGCCCGCTTCGAGCGATCCGCCGCCAATATCACTCAAAGCACCCTTAACTTGAATGGTCGAGGCGCCATGCGCGTTCAGGTTCAGTTCGTAAGTCGCGCCGCTGGCATTCGTTCTAGTCGGTGGGGGATCGAACGCGAGCGACAGCCGTCGTCGCCTCCCATCGGCGCCTTCGTACGCCAATATCAGGCTCGATCCTTCCCAACGAGGCTCTTGTAACGTGCCCCGCTTGCCTCGTGGACTGCCTCGGACGACGAAGATGTCGTCGAATGATGACGCGAACTCGAAGTCGAGAATCACTCGAAGGGCACGAAGGGCGAAGTTCTCGATCGTCACCTGCTCGATCATCACCTCCCCAAGACGCCGCTCACGGCGAACGCTAAGTCTCTGTTCGGGCAATGCCCAGCCTGCGAGTTGTAAGGGCGGATTGGTCAGCACGCTGATCGATCGGTCGGACCTGTCGGCGCTGGCAAGAAGCACGGACATGGCATCCCCATTGACCCGGAGCGTGGCCCGATCGAGATAGCGCATGTCGTGGAAGTACAGCCCGTGTGCACTGTTCCCCGAGGTGTCGATATCACCGTTCGGCGCACAGAGCGCGAAGACTGTCCCCGCCTTGGTCGTGAGGGTAAAGACTGAGTTCAGATCGTTCTCGTGGTCTGCTCCCGGCACGGTCATCGGCCGCGACCAGGCTCCGGAGTCAAGCAACACCTCGCCTGGGTCGCACCGCGGTCAGCCGCCCCTGGGCCAGCAATGCGTATACGCCCTCACAAGCGCTCACCATTCGGTCGACCGAAAAATGGACCAAAGCGTGTCGGCGACATGCGGCGCGGTCGATCGTGCTAGCCATTTGACACGCCCTTGACCAGCTCGTCGCCGGGCTCAGCTAAGAAGCCATGCTCCCCGTCGCGGCCCCTTACCGCCCGGGAGCGCCAGCCAGGGACATACGTCGGCCTCCTCGTCAAATGACTGCTGAATGCATGTCGGTCGGCACTTTTTCTTCGTGACCTTGATGATCTCGTGCCCGGGCGCGGAGTCGTCCTTCAGGTAAAGCCGCGGGAAAGACGCCAGAATCTGGATCCCGCTTCGCGCAAGGAAGGCCATGAAACAGGTGGGTATGGTTGATCCAGACCGGGTATCCGAATTGACTCATGCGGCTCGGTACGGCTCCGCGTCCGTGCGCTTCAGCTCGAGGCCGAGGCCGACACGGTCAGGCGCAGGAGACAGATGGCCGCCTTCGGGTTGCGGCGCACCCTCGAAGAGCATGCTCTCGATCCGCGCGTGGTCGTGGAAGTACTCGACGTGAGCGATCTGAGGTGCCGCGCACCCGGCATGAGAATGAATGGTGGGCGAGCAGTGGGCGGAGAACGGGATGCCCGCTGAGTACGCGATTTCGGCAGCCATCAAAAAGCCAGTCACCCCCAGGCAGCGGGTGGCGTCGGCCTGCAAGATGTCGACTGCGCCTGCGTCGAGCATGGCCCTGAAATACCAGGGGTCCCAACCGTATTCGCCAGCCGCGACGTCCTGCTTGATCTCACGCCGGATCAGGGCGAGCTGGTCCAACTGGTCGGAGGAAACCGGCTCCTCGAAATAGCTCGCGATTCCGTCCAGGTCGCCGGCGAGCCGTATCGCCTGTTTTGCCGTGTAGGCCCCGTTGGCGTCGACGAAGAGCTCCGGCCCCGGACCGATCGCCTCCCGCACAGCCAGGATTCGTTCGCGGTCGACTTCCAGCTGGGTGCCCCACGCGGTCCCGATCTTCATCTTCACCCGTGGTATCCCGGCGGCCACCCAGCCGCCGAGCTGCGTGGTCAGCTCGTCCATCGTGTATGAGGTGAAACCACCGCTCCCGTAGATCGGAACTGAGTCACGGTGAGCTCCTAGCAGCCGGAAGAGTGGTAATCCCTGCGCCCGAGCTTTGAGATCCCACAACGCCACATCGACGGCCGAGATCGCAGTCGCCGCGATCCCCTGGCGTCCTATGTTGCGGACCGCCGCCACCATCGCAGACCACGCGCCGCCGACATCTGCCAGGTCCAGCTCTGCGATGGCAGGCCGCAGCACGTCCTGCACCACGGCGGCCGCCGCTCCGCTCGCATAGCTCCAGCCGATCCCGGCGGTCCCGTCCTCAGCCACCAACTCAACCAGGACCATCGTTGTCGAGTCCCAGGCGAAGGTTCCATCTGCCTCGGGCCGGTCGGTCGGAATCCGAAAGACGCTCGTCTCCATTCGAGCGAGCCTCATCGGAGGCGCAACCTGGGCACACTGGGGCCCGCCAGGGCCCGGATGCTCCAGTCAGAAACGACGTGCAGCCGATCGCGCCAGTCGCCGAGCTTGTACAGATAGACGCCCCGCCAGAGCAGATGACCAGCCCAGCCGGACAGCCGAGCACCAAACACCTGGCTCACCGCGAACCGACCTCCCAGCGTGACAAGGTGGCCCATGAAGCGGTATTGGAAGGCTTCCGGTTCGCCGCCGGTCAACTCGGCCGCCAGGTTGTTGGCAACGGCAGCCGCCTCTTGCACGGCAGCCTGGGCGGTTGGGGGGACCGGCTTACCTCCCGAGATGACAGCAGCGATGTCGCCCAGGGCATAGACACCCGACTGACCACTGACCCGAAGGCACGCGTCGACCTTGAGCCGCCCACGCTTGTCGAGCCGAGCACCCTTCAGCCGACGGGCGATCCGGCACGGTTCGACTCCCGCTGTCCAGATGACGGTGGAGGCGTCCAGGCGGTCGCCGCTGTCGAGCACCACGCCTCGCTCATCGACCGACTTAACGGTGGAGTCAGTGTGCAGCTCGATACCGTCCTTGCGTAATCGGCTTGCGGCCGCCTGGCGGAGTGGCTCCTCCATGTGGGGCAGGAGGTCGTCCTTGGCCTGGGCGACGATCAGGTGCACATCCTCTTCGGAGAGGCCGGGATATTGGGGAATGAGGATGTCGATCAGCTCCGATATCCCCGCCACCACCTCGACACCCGTCGAGCCTCCGCCAATGACGACGAAGCGGAGGTCGTGCGGGCGTCCAGCCACGGCGGCCTCGAACTGGTCTACGACCCGGGTCCTGACAGCGACCGCGTCGGTCAGAGACTGCACGGCCAGGCAGTACTTGGCAGCGCCGGGCGTGCCGAAGAACGATGTCTGCCAACCTAGGGCGACGACCAGCTTGTCGTATCCCATGTCCCCGATACCTGTGCGGACGGTACGTCGATCGAGGTCGGCGCTAATGACCCGCGTGCGGACGAATTCGACTCCGAGAGGAACCAATTCCTCTCGCAAAGCACGGACCACGTGCGCAGCCTGAATGGCCCCCGGGATGACCTCTGGGACCATTGGCCAGAAGGTGAGCGAGTCCTCGCGATCGACGAGGCGGATGGCGACATCCGGCGTGGCAGCGAGGCGGCGAGCCAGCACCCGGGCGGTGGTGAAACCTCCGAAACCGCCGCCAAGCACGAGCACCCGGGTGCCCGCTGAGTCGTAGGACGGCGCACGAAGAGAGTGGTTGCCCGCCCGCGAGCGCGCCATCGCGATCCCGACCCAGGCGCACGCAAATCCGGCGGCTAGGCCCAACCACAGGCGAGATCCCATCAGGCCGTTCCGGCCAGGTGGTCGGCCAGCCGTGCCGCCAGCGCCATGATCGTGAGCGCAGGATTTGCGCTGCCCTGGGTGGGTGTCACGCTGCCATCGCAGATGTAGAGGTTCTGCACCGCGTGGGTCCGGAGGTTGCCGTCGACTACTCCATCCGCGGGGTCCGGAGCCATTCGAGCGCCGCCCATCAGGTGTGCGTACCGGTCGATGGTCACCGTCTCCTGAGCGCCTGCGGCCTGGAGGATATCCACCATGACCGATGTCGCCGCACGCATCAGCTTGTGATCGTTGTCTCCCAGGGAGTAGCTGAAGTGAGCCACCGGCAGCCCATGGCAATCTTTCTCATCGGCCAGGGTCACGCGGTTGTTGGGTTGTGGCAGCAGCTCGCAGAGGCTGCCCAGGCTCACCCAGTGGACATAGTCGCGCATGTACTCGCGCAGCAGCTCGCCCCAGTGGCCCTGCGCGACGACATGCTCTGACCACGTGATGGGCAGCGGTGAAACGGTCTGTATCGAAAAGCCGCGCTTGTAGTCCTTACCCGGATCGGTTTCGTAAAAGGCCTCGGTCGACACTTCGGGTGGAGGAGCCTTGTACATCCGCACCTCCTCGGTGAACCGGCCAGCCGTCTGGGGCGCCCCCTGCACCATCAGGTAGCGGCCGACCTGGTCGTGGTCGTTGCACAGACCCTCTGGAAAGCGTTCGGATGCCGAGTTCAGGAGAAGCCGCGGCGTCTCGATTGCGTAGCAGGACAGGACAACCAGCCGCGCCCGCTGGCGGTGCTCGATGCCATCTCTTCGGTAGACGACGCCGGTCGCTCGACCATCGTCGCCGACCTCCACCCGCGTCACCATGCAACCGTCACGGATCTCGGCTCCCCGCGCGAGCGCGTCGGGGATATGGGTGATCAGCGTTGATGCTTTGGCATTGACCTTGCAGCCCTGCAGGCAAAAGCCACGATAGATGCAGTGCGGGCGATTTCCCATCACTCCGTTGGTGATGGCGACCGGACCAACCAGCGCCTTGATGCCGAGTTGTTGGCATCCCCTCAAAAAGATGTCGCCGCCGCCGCCGACCGGGTGCGGCCCGTGTGGGTACCTGTGGGGATGGCCCCAGGGCCAGTCCTGGCCCGCCACCGGCAGCTCTTCCTCCATCGTCTCGTAGTACGGCCGCAGCTCCTCGTAGCTGAGCGGCCAGTCGGCCCCCACCCCGTCCGCGGAGCGCGTACGGAAATCGGAGGGGTGGAAGCGCGGCGCGTACCCGGCATAGTGGATGGTCGACCCGCCCACGCCGCGACCGGAGTTGTTGGACCCGAGTGGGACTGGATCTGCACCGCCGATCACACGCGGCTCGTTCCAGTAGAGGTGGTGCGAGCCTGCCTCATCGGATACCCAGTCCCGGTCTGGATCCCAGAAGGGACCTGCCTCGAGCGCGACCACTTTCCAACCGCGACGTGCCAGTCGCTGCGCCAGGACGCCACCTCCGGCTCCGCACCCCA
>JALZAV010000192.1 GCA_030948145.1 Candidatus Dormiibacterota bacterium | reverse complement strand
TCGATCTCACTGCGATCGGGATGCGTCCCGCTGATCAGCCGTCCCGCGTAGCGCAGCACGTGCTCGGCGACCGGCACCTCGCGGGCCACCCGCTGCGCGGCCAGGATCGTCGCCGCGTCGGCGACCGGCTTGAGCCGGGGCGTCGAATCGCCGGTGGTGCGGCGGGCGATCTCGAGCAACTCGGTTTCGCTCGGAAAGGGGACCAGGATCTTGAAGAAGAAGCGGTCCAGTTGCGCCTCGGGCAACGGGTACGTCCCCTCGAGCTCGATCGGGTTCTGGGTGGCGAGGACGAAGAACGGCACCGGCAGCGGGCGCGTCTGCGTGCCGACCGTCACGGTCCGCTCCTGCATCGCCTCCAGCAACGCGCTCTGTGTCTTCGGCGTGGCGCGGTTGATCTCGTCCGCTAGGACGAGGTTGGCGAAGACCGGGCCGGCCTGGTACTCGAACTCCCGGCGGCCATCCTCCTCGCGGATCACGTTCGTGCCGACGATGTCGGCCGGCATCAGGTCCGGGGTGAACTGGATGCGCGCGAAACTCAGCGTGAGCGTGTGGCCGAGCGACCGGACGAGCACCGTCTTGCCCAGACCGGGAACGCCCTCGAGGAGAACGTGACCGCCGGCGATCAACGCGATCACGGTGTTCCGAAGTAGTTCCTGCTGGCCGACGATCAGGCGTGACAGCTCGGTCTCGAGCGCATGCGCGAGGTCGGTGACTTTCGTGGGATCCACGCGGGGTTGTTCGGCGATCATGATCCTCCCTGGCGCACTATTTTTCACCCAACTGCGAGAAGTACTGACGCACGAGCTCGCGCTCGCTGCCGGGAATCAGGCTCTGGTCCGCGGCATCGAGCGCCGCCTGCTGGTAGGCGGTGATGACCTGGTGGTAGGGGCTCGTCGGCACATCCTGGCCCGGCCCGAGCGGGGTGGGCTGATCTTCCGACTGGCCCGGGACGGGCTGCCCGGGGACGTAGACTCGCTCCGTACTCGAGGCGGCCGTTCCACTGCCGCTGCCGCTGCCAACGCCGCTCCCGGATCCGCTGCCGCCGCTGCCGGAGCCTGAGCCGGAACCCGACCCGCTGCCCGACCCGCTGCCTGAACCGCTGCCGGAACCTGTCCCGTAGCCGCTGCCCGAGCCCGAACCCGAGCCGGACCCGGTGCCGCTTCCGATGCCGGACCCACTCGCGGCGGCCTGCGGCGATGCGCTCGACGCGGCGCCGGGCTGTGCCGCCTGCGCGTCGCGGTCGGCCTGGCTCGCCAGTTCCTGGCGCGCGGCCTCCAGGCCGTTGATCGCCGAGGCGATCGCCTGGTCGTTGCTGTCCTGCTGCTGGAGCGAGTCCAACTGGGCCGCCGTGTCATTCAGCGCCTGGGACGCCGAGGCGGTGTCGCCCTGCTTGAGCGAGTCGGAGGCCTTCTGTAAGGACTGACCCATGGCCGGGTTCCTGGCATGCTGGGCGGCATTCGCGAGCGCCCTCGCGAGTTCCTGCTGGTCCTTTGGGGAGAGGCTCTGCAGCTGCGAGGCGAGGTCGCGGATCGACTGCGCGCCCTGCTTCGGGCTCGAGCTGAGTGCCTGGCCGGCCTTCTGGCCGGCGCTCGTCGCGCTCAGCGCGTTGGCCAGGTTCTGCGCCGTGCTGTTGCGCGCCGGCGTCTGCGGGTCGCTCAGCTGCTGGAGCCGCTGCTCCGCCGGCGTGATCGTTTCCAGCGCCTTTCGCGGGCTGTCCGCCTGCCGGATTTTCGCCTGTGCGTCCTGCAGGATCTTGACCACCTGCGGGTCGACGGGCGCCGGGCTCGGCTGCGCCTGGATTTTCTTTTGCGCCGCCTGGAGCGCAGCGGTCGCGCGCGCCTGGCTGGCGTGGTCGGCCTGCCGCTGGGCCAGGACCCGGTCCATCGGGTTCGGGAGGATCGCGAGCGCCAGGGCGACCGCCGCGAGTGCCGCGATCACGCCGGCCTCGGTCCGCTGGACCTGGATTGGAAACGCCGCGCCGGGCCGGATCGCGGCCGCGTGCCGGAGGGCGTCCTCTCGAAGATGGGCGTCGAGCGGTCCCGTCGCGGTTCTCCGCTCCCAGGCGGTCGAGAGCCGTTCTTTCAAGCCGAGCCGCAGGTCGGCCGCCCGCACGACGGCGGCGGGGCGCGGCCGGGTCACGAGCCAGGCGATCGCCGCCGCCACCAGCGCGACCGGGATGCCGGCCAGCGCAACGGCCGGACGGCGCTCGATCGGGGCGAGTCGCGTCAGCAGGGAGACGAGCGCGAGCCAGATGGCCGACGCCAGCAGGGCGTGCATGAGATAGGTGATCGCCCGGGCGCGCCCGGCGGCACGCCCCAGGTCACGGACGATGACGTCGAGGTGGCTCACGTGCGCCTTGCCCTCCGTCGCCAGGGAAGACGCCGGATCGGAGGCAGGAGGATGGCGCTGATCAGGAGCGCGAGCGCGCCGATGATGAGCTGCATGATGACGGTGGCCTGCCAGTACTGCCAGCCATGAAAGAGCCCGCTGGGAATGGTGGTGCCGGTGGCCTGCAGCGGGTTAGGCGTGGGGTTGCCCTTGCCAAGCGGGGCGCCGTTCGCCCCGACCGGGTAGCAGCTCTGCGGCGCGCCATTGGGCCCGCTCGAACACGCGACCGACCCACCGCCGGAGAACCCGCCTCCCTGGCCCCGGACGCCGTAGGCGCCGATCGGGCCGTTGATCGCGATCGTGATCAGCGGAACAATCGGGCTCAGGTAGACGATCGCGGGCGGGGCGGGCGCGGTCGTCGCCTGGGGATCGATGTTGCTGGGGAAGAGCAGGCCGTAGAGCAGCGTGCCGGCAAGGAGGACGAGTGCGGCGCCATACGCGGCGACGGTTGCGGGTAACGTCCGCCGAAATACGGTCGAGCAGGCGATGCCGATGATGCCCAGCGTGAGTGCCGCAACGGCGGTGACGAGGAAGGCGGAGAGCACCTGGTCGAGCTCGATGCCGCCGAACAGGAACACGAGGCTGAAGATCGGCACTGAAAGCAGGAGCAGCAGTAAAACGAAGGACATCGAGGCCAGCAGCTTGCCCCACAGAATGGAGAACGG
>JALZAV010000191.1 GCA_030948145.1 Candidatus Dormiibacterota bacterium | reverse complement strand
TTTTCCCGTGACGGCGCCCTTCCCCTGTCCCATTTCTGGCACCGCGTCAACAAGCGGACCCGCACGCCTACCAACTCGATCTGGCTCGCCGCCGGCGGCGCCTTCGTGCTCGGCCTCCCGTACCTGTCGTCGAAAGCGGGCAATACCGAAGCGTACGGCGCGGTGACCTCGATCGCGACCATCGGCCTGTACATCGCCTATATCCTGCCGGTCATCCTGCGGATGCGGGCGCGGGAGCGCTTCCAACCGGGCCCGTGGCAGCTCGGTCGCTGGAGCGGGCCGGTCAACGTGATCGCCACGATCTGGGTCGCCTTCATCGTCATCCTCTTCATGCTGCCGCCGACCAGCCCGGTCGACCTGGCGAAGAACTTCAACTACGCGCCGGTCGCCGTCCTCGTTGTCCTCGCCTTTTCCGGCGGTTGGTGGCTGGCGTCGGCACGCAACTGGTTCAAGGGCCCGCGCGTCCAGGGCTCGCCGGAAGAGCTCGCCGCGATCGAACGGGAGCTTGGCGAGGTTGGGACGGCGGGGGCGCGCTAGCGCCAATGGGACGTCTCGAGGGGAAAGTTGCGCTGATCACCGGCGCCGGCAGCGGCATGGGCCGGCTGGCGGCGCAGGTCTTCGTCAAGGAGGGCGCCCGCGTCGTCGCGGGCGACCTCAAGGCTGACGCCGTCAACGCAACGGTCGGTGCGCTTGGCGATCGGGCAGTCGCGGTGGCGGGTGACGTCACGAGGGAGGCCGACGTCATGCGAATGGTCGAAACCGCTACGAGTCGCTTCGGCAAGCTGGACACGCTTTACAACAACGCCGGGATCTTCGACGAAGCCGACGAGTCGGTCCTGACGACGACCGACGCCATCTGGGACCGGACGATGGCGGTCAACGTCAAGGGGATCGCGTTCTGCTGCAAGCACGGGATCCCAGCGCTCATCGAAGCCGGCGGCGGGTCGGTGATCAATATCGCGTCCTTTGTGGCGCTGGTCGGCTGCACGGTCCCGCAAGACGCGTACACGGCCAGCAAGGGCGCCGTCATTGCGCTGACGAAGTCGCTCGCGGTCCAGTTCGGACCGAAGCGCGTCCGCTCGAACGCGATCTGTCCGGGCCCGATTGAGACGCCGCTGATGCGCGACCTGCTCCAGGACGAGAAGAAGAGGAGCCTCCGGATCAACCGGATTCCGCTGGGTCGCTTCGGGCAGGCGCAGGACGTGGTCAACATGGCGGTCTACCTGGCCTCGGACGAGTCCACCTGGACGAACGGTGCCGCGCTCGTCATCGATGGCGGGATCACGTCAAACTATTTCTGATGATCTCCACCGAACGCTCCCGGCAGATCCTGATCGGCGGTCGCTGGCTCGAAGGCCGGGAACAGCAGACCTTCGAGGTGATCGAACCGGCGACCTCGCGCGTCATGGCGACCGCCGCGGTCGCGACGCCGGCGGATGTCGACCAGGCGGTCCGGGCGGCACGTGCCGCGTTCGAGCGCGGGGAATGGTCGAACGTCGCCGCCAGCGCCCGCGCGAAGGTGTTGTACCGCATCGCGGAGCTGATCGGCTCGAACCTTGACAACCTCGCGATCCTTGAGGCACGAAACGGCGGCAAGCCGATCCGTGACGCGCGGGACGAGGTCCTGGGCGCCGCCCAGTGCTTTGAGTACTACGCCGGGGCCGCGACTCGCATCTTCGGCGAAACCATTCCGGTTACGGCTCCCGGCCTCGACTTCACGCTGCGGGAGCCGGTCGGCGTGGTCGGACTTATCGTGCCCTGGAATTTCCCGTTGACGATTGCGTCGTGGAAGGTGGCGCCGGCGCTGGCCGCCGGCAACGCGACGATCCTCAAGCCGGCCAGTTACACGCCATTGACGGCGCTCGAGCTCGGCCGGCTGGCGCTCGAGGCCGGACTACCCGATGGCATCCTCAACGTCGTGACCGGCCCTGGTGGCATCACGGGGAATGCGCTGGCCGCCCACCCTGGCGTCGACAAGCTCGCGTTCACCGGCGAAACCACGACCGGCGTGAGCATTCTCCAGCAGGCCGCGCCCAACATCACGCGGGTGTCGCTCGAGCTTGGAGGCAAGTCGCCGAACATCGTGTTCGCGGACGCCGATCTCGAAAAAGCGGCCGCCGGAACGGTCGCCAGCGTCTTTGGGAATGCGGGCCAGGACTGCTGCGCGCGAAGCCGCGCGTTCGTGGCAGTCTCCATCGCCGAGGAGTTCGACGAACGGGTGGCGGCGCTGACGAAGCGAATCAAGCTCGGTGATCCTCTCCAACCGGATACCGAGATGGGGCCGCTGATCTCGATGAAACAGCGGGAGCGGGTCCAGGGGTACGTCGAGGTCGGCCAGCAGGAGGGTGCGCGCCTGCTCACCGGCGGATCATCGCCCGGCGGGCCGCTCGGCGAAGGAAGTTACCTTGAACCCGCCGTCTTCGACCGGGCCTCCAACCGGATGCGGATCGCGCAGGAAGAGATCTTCGGCCCGGTGCTGACGGTCATTCCCTTCGACGACGAGGATGGAGTGATCAAGATGGTCAACGACAGCCCCTACGGGCTCTCCGGTTCGATCTGGACCAGAGACATCGGGCGAGCGCTGCGGGTGGCTCGCGCCGTCAAGACCGGCGTGCTCAGCATCAACAGCACGAAGAGCGTGCACCAGGAGGCGCCTTTTGGCGGCTACAAACGCAGCGGGATCGGACGGGAGCTGGGCATGCATGCGCTCCAGTTGTACACCGAAGTGAAGAACATTTTTATCAGCCTCGAGTAGGAGGAGGGGACCATGGCCCGCACCCAGGCAACGACGTCACGCACACGCTCGACGGCGAGAACGGAACGGTCCAACGGCCAGTCGCACCGAGCCGAGGCGACCGCCAAGCTGTCGCTCGAGCAGCTTGTGCGCCAGGTCAAGGCCGGCGAGGTCGACACGGTAATCATCGCGATCGTCGACCTGCAGGGCCGCCTCATGGGCAAGCGGCTGACCGGCCCGTATTTTCTCGACCACGTTGACGAGGGCCTGCACGCCTGCGACTACCTGCTGGCCATGGACGTCGACAACGAGCCACTGCCCGGCTTCAAGTTCAC
>JALZAV010000190.1 GCA_030948145.1 Candidatus Dormiibacterota bacterium | reverse complement strand
CATTGGGCTGCTGCGCCGCCACACCATCGATGGTGAAGTCCCGGAAAGTCGCGTTGCGCACCAGGCTCAGGCCGTCGGACGAGTTGGAGGAAATGATCCGCGTCTGGTCGGGCAGCCCAGCGGCCGCGCGCAGGATCGTTCGGTCGATTCCGGCGCCGGCAAGCACCACGCCCGAGTAGTAATTGAGCAGGTAGAACCGGACGCCGGCTTGCACGCGCACCGACCTGAGCCAGTAGACGCCAGCCGGCAGATAGACAAGGCCGCCGCCGGCGAGGGCCGCCGCGTCGATCGCCGCCTGGATCGCGGGCCGGTCGTCGGCCACCCCGTCTCCACGAGCGCCAAAGGCGGCGTCCCGCACATTGAAGATCGGGCGGCGTCGATTCAGGATCGTGTTAACCGCGTCGTCGGCCCGCGCCGCCACCTGGGGATTCATCAGCAGGGACGCGAGCCCGGGCGCCGCAATGCCCACGGAAAGCAGGACCGCCCGTCCGAGAAACGCTCGCCGGGGTGGCCGGTTCGGCCCCGAAATGCCGCCTGGATCCCCCACGAATCCACGATAGGCAGCATCACCTCACCAAAGTGTCGAGGCGCGTCGCACACCCGTTACGGCTTGGTGTGCGTCGCGGGACGGCGGAATCGCGCGCCGAACCCAAGCCAGTACCAGTGCAGGTAATGCGGCATCCATTTCCACATCTTGAAGCGGCTCGTCCCTGCGACCCTATCGCGCCAGGTGGTGGGCACCTCATCCACTGCCATGCCGAGTCGATATGCCTTGACGGTCAGCTCAATCGCGAGCTCGAAGCCCTCGGTTGACTCGATCCGTACGGCATCCAGCAACCGCCGGCTGTACAACCTGAAATTACTGGTGGCGTCATGGATGGGCAGGCCCGCGACCCAGTGCAGCGAGAGTCCGGCAGCACGCGAGAGCGTCCGCTTGAGGAGCGGCCCTCCCTCTTGCGAACCGCCGCGGACGTAGCGCGACCCGGCCACGACGTCCGCCCCGGCGCGGGCACGCTCCATCATGCGGTCCACCACCTCGGCCTCGTCCGACCCATCGGCCATCATGACCAGCACGTAGGGCGCCTGGGCCGCGTCAAATCCCTGGCGCAGCGCATTCAGCACGCCCCGGCCGCGAGTATTCCTGACCAACCGCACCTCCGGGACTTCGCGCTCCAGGCGTTGCACCACCGGCACGGTGTTGTCCTCGTCGAAGTCATAGACGACGAGGATCTCCAGCGGGGTCGTCGCGACCGCCGACTTTACGCCGCGCAGGACCCCGGCGATGTTCTCGCCCTCGTTGTAAACGGGCATCACGATCGAGAGGGCCGGCTTGTCCACTGCTAGATGCGTCCGGCGTCGATCTCCTGCCGGATCCAGGGGATCACCTCGTCGAGCATCTGGTCGAGCGGCGTCGTGGCCTCATAACCGAGCACACGCTTCGCCTTGGAGACATCGGGTACCCGGCGTTGCACGTCGTGCTCGAAGGCCGGGTCGTGGACCAGGCGCAGCGGTCGATCGCCATTCACCTTGCGCCAGATCGTCTCCGCGAGCGCTTTGACGGTCGTCGATTGCGCGGTCGAGATGTTGAAGTCCTCGTTGAGCGCCGCCGGCGACTCCATGCAGAGCCGGATCCCTACGGCGAGGTCACCACCGTACGTATAGTGCCGGACCTGACTGCCGTCGCCCAGGATGTGGAGCGGGTCCTGGCCTTTCAGGACTTTCTGGGCGAGGTCGGGGACGACATGGCTCATCGCCAGCTTGACGTTACCGCTCATGATGTCGCTGTCGCGCAGCGCCCGCCGCTCCCCGATTCCCACGCAGTTGAACGGGCGGATGATCGTGAAGGGAAGCTCGTACTGTTCCGCCGCGCCGCGGGCGAAATACTCGGAGGAGAGCTTCTGGAAGCCGTAGGTCGAGACCGGTGGTGGGCTGGTCAGCTGCGCGCCTTCCGGTGTGGGAAATGTGGTCGCACTTTCGAAGACCATGCTGCTGGAGAGCACGTTGATCTTCTGCAGGTGGCCGCGGCGCCGGGCGTGGATGGCGGCATCGAAGGTCGCCGCCAGAATCCGCTCGTTCTCAGCCAGCAGGTCGTAAGCGAATTCGTGGAAGTAGCTGATCCCGCCGATCATCGCGGCCGCGGCCACGACCTGGTCGCACTCGAGGGCCAGCCGCTGCAGAAGCTCCACGTCCTTCGCATCGCCCTCGACAAACCGGTAGCGCGGGTCGTCGTCGTAGCTGCGCCGGACGGGACCGTACTTGCTGAAGTTGTCTACGCCGACGACCTCGTGGCCCCCGCGGAGCAACTCGGGGATCAGGTAGCCGTTGATGAAGCCGGCCGCCCCGGTGACGAGCACCTTCACAGGCGGATGCCGTCGCCCAGGATGCCCCAGATGTCCACGACCTCTCGGCCGCGGGCGTCGAGTCCTCGATAGGCGCGGTGGGGCGCCGCGATAATCAGGATGTCCGACCCCTCCACCACCTCCTCGAGTGGCTTCAGGTCTGGATCGCTGACGTAGGGATCGGTGCACAGCACGCGGGCGCCCTTGAAACCGGCGAGCTTCTTCAGCTTGTAGCTGAGCGAGCTGCGCGCATCGTCCGACTCCCCTTTGAACGCCATCCCCAGGATGCCGACCGTCTTCCCCTCCAGCCTGGCCCGCTGGTCGATCGTCTCGATCATGTAGCTCGGCAAGCCCTCATTGATCAGCATCGCGGAGTGTCCCATCGGAAAGTGATCGGGGGTGAACGCCGCCAGCTGCATCGTGTCCTTGAGCAGGCAGGGTCCGGCGGCCAGCCCCGGGCCGGGAAGGTCGGCCGCTCGCGGGTACTGATGGCGCACCGCATGCAGGACCCGGCCGTAGTCGAGTCCCGCGTGATGGGCGATCTCGAAGAACTGGTTTGCGATCGCGAACTTCATGTAGCGCCACGCGTTGGTCAGCAGCTTCGCGAGCTCGGCTTCCTTGGACGTCGTTCTGACCACGTCGATGCCCAGCTTTTCGAAGAGGGCCTTCGCGCCGTCGAACGCGGCATCTGTCTCCGCGCCGATGATCTGGGGAAGGGTCCGATTCTCCTCCAGGGCATAGCCCTCGGCAATCCGCTCCGGA
>JALZAV010000068.1 GCA_030948145.1 Candidatus Dormiibacterota bacterium | reverse complement strand
GCAGCCCGGAAGGGGTTTCGTCCTGGGACCGACCAAGACCGAGAAGAGTCGCCGAACGGTATATCTCTCGGGCTTGGCGCGCAAGGCGCTGGAGCAACAGCGCGAGCATCAGTATCGAAGCCAGCGGATTAGCAGGCGATGGTTTGAAACTGGCTTGGTCTTCACCAACCAGAAGGGCGAGGCGGTCGGTCCTGGGGGGGTCAATCGAGCTCTCGACGAAGCGCTGCAAAATGCCGGCCTACCCCACGTCCGAGTGCACGATCTTCGGCACACGACCGCCAGCCTCCTGTTGGAAGCAGGCGTTCACCCAAAGGTCGTCCAGGACCTTCTCGGTCACAGCACCATCCAGTTGACCCTTGACACCTATAGCCATGTGACGCCTGCCCTCCACCGCCGAGCGGCGCGGACCATGGACCTGGTGCTCGCTGCTACGAACCCTTAACCCTTCTCCAGCTTCCGCCGGCCATCTATAGGACGCACCCTTACCCTCGACGCATCACCGGCCTGCTACCTGAAGTGGCGAGAAGCAAACCAGCCTGAAAAGAGGCTGAAGGCCACCAAGCCTGCGCCCAAAAGTGCTGAGTTTTCACGACCAGAGAGAACGCCGATAGCTACAGCGAGAAGACCAATAACGACTCCAAGGGCACATACGACCAGCCACACGGACCGTCCGCCCCTTTGAGCACTTCTGGCGATGACTGCTCGCTCCGAAGGCCCCGCCACTCGAAGGGCCTGCCATTTTCGATACACCCGAAACGCGAGGAAAAGCCCCAACACGCTGACGGCAAGCTGCACCAGCGTCAGCGTAAGCGGGCCGTGCGTGCTTAAGCGATAGGCTCCAAATGCAAGCAGGCCAAGCGATATCAGCGCCATCGCGGCCGAAACGGCCCAGCCGAAGACCACGGGAAACCTCCGCGAACTAGCTTAACCGTCTGCTCGACGCCAGATGAGCTTGGGCCAGGGCATGTGGCGGATCCTCGGGGCCTCGTAGTGGAGCTATCGAACCGACCTTCATCGACGCCATTGCTGGGACACTGGGTGGTGGCCGAGTTCGGGGCGCGACCGGACGGACCGTCGCTAGTGGAGCTCTACCTCCTGATCGACCTTGGCGCGTCCGCCTGAGTGGTCCGATGGTGACCGATTGGCGGCTCTAGCCAGGCTGAACCGACGCAGGTCCCGCCGGTCCTAGCCGTGGCGGACACTAATCGAACAACGAAAGGGTGACCCTGCTAACCCGGAAAGGCCTTTTCTTGTCCCCGACCAGGCCCGGCAGTTGGGCCCCCGGCGCCAATCTCGCCGCGCTCCGAACCAACGTTTCGCAAATAGAATCTGCCCATGACCGAAACTCTCACGATCGAGCAGGCTTACCCTGCCATGCATCACTTCGTCCAGGCGTACTGGGAGCGCGGCGGCAAGAGGGGCGACGAACTCACGCTCTTCTTGAGCTACTCCGAGGCGCGGTGGGCACCCGCCGACGACAACCCATTGGGAACGGGAGATCCGGCAGCGTGGAACGATTGGCTCGACTCGGTTCGAGCCGTCGCAAACTGACCGAGGATATCTAGTTCCATGCGCGGGGACAGCTCCGCGGAGATGGTGGTCTAGCCCGTGGCGGACACTAATCGAACAATCGAATTGGGAGTGGTCTAAAAAATCCAACTAGATCGGGGCACCCGACTATTTTGATGCAGGTTTCCCCCGCCCCGCCAACAGTCAGCCGGCTGGTTAAGCCCTCGATTTCCGCTCGAGCAAATGGAGACCGTAGGCCAGCACGGCAAGAGCGGCGGCGGCGATAAGCAACTCCAGCCAGAACGGCAGATGCCAACCCTGGGCGAGAATTGGGACGATCATCAGTACCGCCATATATCCGAGAAACGATGCGGGTAGGACGAGAAGGTTTCGTTTCGTCCCGTAGTAGGCGACCGCTCTCTCGGGATGCCGCAACACTGAGAAGACGGCTGCCCCGATGACAGTAAAGGCTGCCAGAACAAGGGCCAGGATCATCAATCCAAGCCAGTAGTTGCCCCAGCACGTGAGACCGGACTGCCCCATGAAGCAGCCACCACTCACCATAACAGCCACGTTACGCTCAGCCCGCACGATTGGGCAAGGCAGAGGCGGGTTTCGCGAGGAGGCTGGCGCAGGCCTGTCTCCGTCAGCTCGATCGGTGTGGTTTTGCTGCTCCGACGCCCCCTCCGATGTCCAGGAGTGCCCTCGGCCTGCCGACGTCCGTCCGACTTTTGAGTCGGCGATCGCCTGGACCTTGAGCCGGAGCGCCCGCGGGAAAACGGCGACAAGGTTATAGCCCGTGGCGGATTCGAACGCTGGCGCCTCTTTCTGGCGCGCGAGCGCGGCTTCCCATGGACGGCCAACCACCGCTCTATCTGTATCAGCCGATGGGTTAACAACGGTATGGTTGACGGCAACGGTGACGGCAACCCCGCTGAACTCTGGCGACACGCAATGAACCACAATGAACGGTAGCCGTCGGAATTAAGTACGCAATGAGCCTCAGCGAACTCTGGCGAACTACAGATAGCGATCTGCAAAACCTCCACCGCGGGTTCGAATCCCGCACTCGCCTCCAATTTTGAATACGATTTAACGCCTGCCTCGCCATTCTCATCGCGGTTGACGGCAACGGTGACGGCAACGTCGATGAACTCTAGCGAACGGCTTCCGGGAAGCTTTCGGCCATCCGGCGCAAACGGCGCGCGGTAAGCAAGCAGGAGGATGACAGCTCGGAGACGATTACGAGCCGGGTGGCGAACGAGCCCGGCGAACGCCTGACGGGTCCCGCGGAAAGGTCACCGATAACCGAACCGACCATTCACGGTAAGCCGTCAAGAAAATGCTGCGAAGTATCTGAGCGATCGCTCAGATAGAATTCAAATGTGACTCCGAGGCGACTCGCCGCGATCGATCCAGAGGCAGCGGTCGACGCCGCGGACGCGATGCCCGATGCCCGAGTCCTTGATCTGGTGGTTGACGCCTTTCAAGTACTGGCGGACCGGACCAGAGCGAAGATCCTCTACGCACTCTCCAGGCGGCCCTTGTGTGTTCGGGACATTGCCATTGCGGTCGGGAGCAGCGAATCCGCTATCTCGCACCACTTGCGCCTGCTGCGAGACCGCCGGCTCGTCAAGGCAGTCCGCCGTGGCGGAAACCAGATCGAATACCGGTTGGATGATCACCATGTGGCCAACCTGTTTCGAGAGGCGGAATACCGCGCGGATCACGTTCGAAAAGGAGTCCCAGACCATCCTTAGTGCGCGCCCCAAGCCATGACTGAGCCACTTCGAGAAGCACCTGCCCCGTCGCCCAAACACGGGGCTGACGATGAGCAGGCGCACCGGCAAGCGGCCAACCGGGCCGTCGCTGTTTCGGCCGTCGGCCTCGCCCTCACCGGTGGGATCGAGCTAGCCCTCGCCCTGGTCACTGGCTCCGTCGCCCTCCTTGGTGACGCCCTCCACAATCTCTCTGATGTGTCGACATCTGCTGTCGTCTTCTTCGGCTTTTACATCTCCAAACGAAAGCCGTCACCCGCCTATCCCTATGGATACGAGCGTGCTGAGGATCTAGCAGGACTGGGAGTCGCGATTGTCATCTTTGCCAGCGCCATCTTCGCCGGGTACGAGAGCTACCGGAAATTGGTGGCTGGGACGGGCACCAACTATCTCTATGTCGCGATGGGCGCCGCTGTCATCGGCATGGTGGGCAACCTGGCCGTGTCGCGATACAAGCGACGGGTGGCCAGGCAGATTCAGTCGGTCACCATGGAGGCCGAGGCGACGCACTCCTGGCTTGACACCCTCTCATCGCTCGGCGCGCTTGTTGGCCTGATCGCAGTCCGCTTCGGTTTTCGCTGGGGAGACCCCGTCGCCGGTTTCGCCGTAACCCTCTTTATCCTGCATGTCGGGTATGAAGTGACGAAAACCATCACCAATCACCTGATGGACGGTGTGGACCCAGAGCAGATAGAGGCGGCTCGGATCGCGGTGCAGGGCCTCTCGGGAATCGAAACCGCTAACGTCCGAGGCCGCTGGATGGGTCGGTCGCTGGTGATCGAGGTCGAAGGATACCTCCCAGAGACTGCTCGCATGGCCGATGCCGAGAGTCTCCGGGGGAAGGTCGAGTCGGCGGTCCACGAAGCGGTCCGTGAAACGCGGCGGGTGGTTTGGATCCCCCGGCTTGGAGGGTAGGTTTTCCGAGCTATTTGCTGTCACGCAGAACGGACTTTCGCTGCTGGAGCTCAACTTTGTCGATCTCGCCGCGCGCGAAACGCTCCTCGAGGATGTTGATCGCGGAGGATCCCTGAACGCCGGTCATCGAGGGCCGGCTAAATTGCCGAACCACCCAGACGACCAATCCGATCACGACCGCCCAGAAGACGACCATCGAGAAGGACATCCAGAGCCAGCCCCCTGAGCCGTACCAATTCATCATTTTTCATCACCTCCAACTGATTCCATTATTCCCCGTCAGCCTCCAGTCAAGCAGGGCCATGAGTCCCCCCCGATGAGGGGCCAACGGCCCCCTCGCACAGTTGGGCCCTGGGTAAGCTCCTGTTAACCGACGAGGGACTCGGCCAGTTGCCTGATCGCCGCGACTGCTGGCGAGTCCGGCACCATGTCCATGGGAGCTTTGCCCTCAATGTCTGCGTCGCGCAGGCCGGGGTCCTCGGGGACCACGACCAGCATCTGATCCGCGAAGGCCGCGGTGACAAGGGCGCGATCCTCGGCGTTCGCGATCCGGTTCGCGATCAAAATGGTCCGACCCAGGTGGCGCTCGCCAATGATCGCCAGGGCGCGGAGACCTACCTGAATCGACTTCTGGGTAGGCTCAACGACAAGGAGCAAGACGTCCACGTTGCCCGCGTCCATACGCGACACGGTGCCGAGTCCGGCCTCAAAGTCGGCGACGACGACCTGGCCGTTGGCATCGAGCTGACCGAGCAACTGCTCGGGGGACACCCCACATCACGGTCAACCAGGATTTGGGGTCTCGATCTTGGTCACGACGGCGAGACGGACGGCGTCCGGGGCCTGCGCGCCAAAGCGCCGTAGCATCTCGGAAACGCTTGGCGCGTGCTCGGCGCCTTCCTCATCGAGCGTCTGCCGGATGCCGGCGAGGCGTTCCGTCTCTTCAAGCCCAAGTCCGAGGGCGATGCCCAGGTTGGGATTGGCGTCGCAGTCCAGTGCCAGGACCGAATATCCCTTCCGGCCGAGCGTTCGCGCCACAATCCCGGCTGTGGTTGTTTTGCCGGCGCCCCCCTTGCCGACGATGCCGATCTTCATGCCGGCACGTCCCGGAGCGTCTGGAGGAAACGCTCGATCGCCGTGACGACGGGCGAGTTCGGAACTACGTCGATGGGCGCTTGCCCGGATCGTTCTGCCGCCGCCATCTCTTCATCGTAGGGCAGGACCGCCCAGAGCGGGATGCCGAGCTCGGCCGCCTTGATGAGCGCCTGGCTGGTGCCGTTCGCCTTGTTGATGACGAGGCCGATGGCGGCCTCCGGGAAGCTTTCGGCCATTCGGCGCAAACGGCGCGCGGTAAGCAAGCCGGAGGATGACAGCTCGGAGACGATTACGAGCCGGGTGGCGAACGAGCCCCAGCCGGCGAACGCCTGACGGGTCCCCGCGGAAAGGTCACCGATAACCGACCAGCCGGGACGGTGAAAGGATTCGACCACGTGGCGGAAGGCGGTCGTGGATCCCGGTTTTACGTGACCGGGCATCTTGCCCAGCTGCAGGAACCGGACACCATCGGGACCCTCGATCGCATACCGGTCCACCAGCGACTCGGCGCTGACCTCCTCTTTGAGCACCCACCCCTTGCCCTTCCGGCGCTCGGCCAGGGTCTCGGGAAGGCCATCTTCGGGGATCTGTCCCAACCCAACCGAGAAGGCCAGGCCAGGCAAGGGGTCCACGTCGAGCGCGAGCACCGCACCCTCCTGCCGTCCCAGCAAGCGAGCGACGGTCCCGGCAACGGTAGATTTGCCGCTGCCACCCTTGCCGATAAATGCGAGACGCATATTGCCACTAAGATTAGAAGGCGAACACCTATGTGCATGGGAATTGTTGGTCGCGTCGTGGAAATCCCCGACCGGGCGACCCATATCGCGCAAGTCGAGGTCGCCGGCGGCCTTCGTCGCGTCAATGCGGCGCTTGTCGACACGGCTGATGGCCTCCCTGCGGGCACCTATCTGCTGATCAACATGGGGATGGCCCTCGAGGTGCTCGAGGAGCGCGAGGCGCTGGAACATATCGAGTGGCAACGTCAGCTCGAGGAAGCATGAACGCCGAGGAGCGCGGGGTCACGGTGGATGGACGGCCTGACGGCGGGCAGCCAAAAAACTTTTTGCGTCCCTGCCTGCTCCTGCTCCTCAAGGAATCGCCGGCCCACGGCTATGACCTCCTCGAAAAGCTGACCGGCTTTGGCCTGCCTCGGGATCCCGGTGGTCTCTACCGAACGCTCCGGGCGCTGGAGCACGAGGGCCTGGTCAAATCACGCTGGGAGCCGGCCGTCCACGGCAGGGACCGGCGTGCCTACCAGCTGACTCACAGTGGCGAGGAATGGCTTCACTCGTGGGCATCGGCCCTCGAGGACAGCCGGGCCGTGATCGACCGCTACCTCGACCGCTACCGGTCGGTGCTCCGCTCGCGGCCGGTTCCGTCGCGGCGATGAAAATCGCGATCGTCGGCAAGGGCGGTTCGGGGAAAACCACCATCTCTGCCACCCTCAGCAGGTTGCTGGCCCGCCGCGGTTTCAGCGTCGTCGCCGTCGACGGCGACCCCAATCCCAACCTGGCGATGGCGCTCGGCATTTCCGCCCAGCAGGCCGATCGCCTTCGACCGCTTCCGGCCGACCTGCTCTCTCACGTCTCAGACGATGAAGGTGCGACCACGCTGACGCTGACCCGGACCAAAGCCGAGGTCGAGACGGAATGCGGAGTGCAGGCTCCGGACGGGGTCACGCTACTGCTTGGCGGGCAGGTCGAGAAGGCCGGACGAGGCTGCCTCTGCAGCAAGCATGCGACGGTCCGCGGACTGATGGGGGAGATGGTCTTAGGCGACCGCGACGTGATGCTGCTGGACATGGAGGCATCGATCGAGCACCTGAGTCGCGGCACGATCGCCCACGCCGAGCGTTTGCTGATCGTGGTCGAGCCCTATTACCGGGCGCTGGAGACGGCAGGCCGGATCGCGACACTGGCGCCACAGCTGGGCATCCCGGAGGTGATGGCAGTAGGCAACAAGATCCAAGGTGGTGCCGACGAGGCTGCGATTCGAGCCTACTGCTCACAGCATGCCATCCCGGTTGGCGCTATGGTGCCCTATGACGAGCGGGTGGGCGAGGCGGACCGCCGCGGGATGGCGCTGCTCGACTATGCGCCGGAGTCCGAGGCGGTGGCCGTGCTGACCCAGCTGGCCGACCGGCTCGCGGGCCTCACGTCCAACTGACGCCCATCGTTGAGACCAGCGCCTTTACCTCCGCTATCGCAGCTTCCACGGCGTTCTGAACCTGCGGAGAAAGACCTTCCCCGTACCGTTCGGCGTCAACCGGCTGGCAGCCGACCAGCCAGGTCGCATCAGGAAGGATGGACAGCCCGCGAGCGAGCATGAAGGCCCGTGCCGGCGTGGCGTAGTGCATATCGGCCAGCTGGTCGTTGCGGTCAGCGAGGGAGAGCCCGGCCACGTCAGTGACCTCGGGTTTGATCACCACCACGGTCCCCGGATGCCGGCCGAGGTCGACTGCATCGATGACGACGAGGCCGTCGGTCGGGTCGAAGAGCGCCTGGACCATGTGAATGCCGCCGATCCCGACATCCATCACGGTGACTCCTTCGGGGACGGGCCCATCGAGCAGTCGCTGCGCTACGGCGACCCCGAAACCGTCGTCCCCGCGAAGCACGTTGCCCATGCCGGCGACCAGGATGCGCACCGCCATACGATAGAGCCGTGATCCAGACGCTCGAGGAGCGCCTGGCGCGCTACCCGGTGAGACGCTACCCGGTGCAGCACGCGACCACCCAGTTCCACCTGGGCGTGGCCCTGAGCAACGAGGGCCGACTGCCGGAGGCCAGGGTGGCGCTCGAGACCGCCGCGGGCATCTTCTCGGGCCGGATGCCGGTCGAGTACGCCAAGGCTCTGAATGCTCTGGGCGCCGTGCTGCGCATGCAGGCTCGCGTCAGTGAGAGTGCCGACGCCTTCCGGAGCGCAGGGTCGCTTTTCGCCGGCGCCGGGCTACGGGCCGAGGAAGGTGCGGCGCTATACAACCTCGGCCTGGCCCAGCGGGACAGCGGCGACGTCAGCGGAGCCATCCTATCGTTCCGTCGCGCCGGAGAGCTGTTTGCCGAGGGCAACGCCCGGGCTCATGCGGCCTCGATGCGAGAACTCGGGGCCGCGCTCCTGCAGGGTGGTGACGTCGTTAGCGCCATCGCCACCCTGAGCCAGGCGGTGAAGGTGGCCGAGGACCTGGGGGACCAGCAGGGCCTCGGCGGCGCAGCCAACATGCTGGGACTGGCCCACCTGGCGGCGGACGAGCCGATCGACGCCGTCAGCGCGTTCCGCCTGTCGGCCGCTGCCAACCCTCGCAGCCTGCGGCCCTCCGAGTACGCGATGGCAAAGGCCAACCTCGCGCTCGCATTCGAAATGGCCGCGGACCAACCGAGGGCACTGCTCGCCGCCGGTCAGGCGGCCGCGGTGGTGTCGGCTTCGGAGCCGGTGCTGAGCCAGGCGCGCGAGGTGCGGGCCCGGTTGGGGGCCCGGCCGGGAACGTTGCTCGTTGTCCTGGAGCACGAGTCGCTGGAAAGCTGGCCCGGGCTTGCGCGTGAGGAGCTGGCTCGCTGGACGGACCTTGAGCACCAGGAACGCCAGCAGGAGCTCGCCGCTCTGATTAGCGCCCTTTACTCGAGCGCGCGGGAGAGCGACCTTGCCGAAGCCTGGCTCGGGGCCCTGCTCGAATTGACGCCCCAGGCCGCCGAACAGATGGTTCGCAGCCTGATGGAAGCATTGGCGGAACAGAAAACCGAAGTCCGGCCTATCCTGCGACAGCGGCTCGGGTCAGGCATGGCTCGCTTTCACGTTCCCCAGTGGGAGCGTCTAAAGGACCTCTTCAACCGGATGGCCGTCGAGCAAGGACAGGAGGTATCGTGGACCTGAGCGACCTCACAGCCGAGGCCCTCGCTCGCCACCTGGGCGAGCGTCCGATCCGAGCTTACCCGGCGTTGCTTTCGACGGACGCGGAGGCGCTCGCCTGGGCCCGGGCGGGCGCGCCGGAAGGCGCGGTTGTGATCTCCGGCTACCAGGCATCCCCGCGCGGCCGTGGTGGAATCCCCTGGATCGTCGATCCCGACCGCAGCTTGACCTTTTCGCTCATCCTGCGGCCGCAGTGGCCCTCATTTCGAGAGGGCTGGCTCTACACGGTGGTGACATCAGCGCTCGCCGACGTCATCGGCAAGAACGCGACGATCGAATGGCCGGACGAAGTACGGGTCAACGGGCAGCGGGTTGCTGGCGTCGGAGGCTACGTCGAACTGCTCGACCGGCAGACTTCCTGGGCCGTCACAACCGTCCATGTGAGCGAGGCCCATCCGCCGCGAGGTCCGCGGCTGGCCCGCGTCCTCGAGGCGTTCGAGGCGCGCTATCGAGCCACTACCGACGAGGTCCTTGCCGATTACCTGCCGCGCTGCGAAACGATCGGTCGTCGCGTTCGGGCCTGCATGGTGCCGCTGGGGCCGGCGGGACCGGTCATCGAGGGCAAAGCCGTCTCAGCGCTGCTGGACGGTTCGCTGGTGCTGGAGACGGCGGCCGGCAAGCGCATCGCGGTGCGACCGCAGAACCTGGGGGTGTTGGAAAACGCTCCCCCGGTTAGTGAGGAGCCGGTGCTAGAGCGGAAACCTCCCGCTTGATCAGCTCGATCGCCAATTCCACGGCCGACTCACCTGCCGGCGATAGCGTGTCCCCCGGAGCCGTGGTTTCGGGTTCGATTTCGAAGACGATGGCCCGGTCCGGCAATGCGTGAAACGCGGTCGCAACCTCCAGGACAAGGTCGATCGAGACATACCCGGTCGCCGCCTCGCCGACGGCATGCTGAAGCTCTTCAATTGGCAGGTCCATCGGTTCGACCTCGCGTCGCAGCACGGAACCAGGCGCCCGTCCCCGGACTGCGGCCCCGACCAGGATCATGGCCTCGGGCCTGAGCTCCTCCAGGCGCTGGCAGACGGCGAGCGCGCCAAAGAATAGGTCCTCCACCATCACATCCGGCCCCAGCTGTTCCTTCAAAAGACGTTCGACGATCACACGTCCGACATCGAGATCGCCCTGGTAGAGCTGGCCTACCCCGCCGATGTAGACCGTCCTGGTTAACCCGTTCCGATCAGTCGGCGCCGCAGGCGCAGGTGTTCACCTCGCGGACGACCTTGCCGTGACCGGTATCGACCTGGGTGGTGCAGGGCATACAGGGGTCGAAGCTGCGGATGGCGCGCAGCATATCGATCGAGGTGAACTGGTCGGCCTGCTTGATCTCCTCCAGGATGGGCGTGTTCATCACGGCCTCTTCATAGGGCCCGGGCTGGCCCCAGGGATCGCGGGGCGAGGCATTGATCGTCGAGGGGGTACAGACCTGGTAGTTGGTCATCTTGCCCTGGTCCATCACGAGATGATGCGAGAGCCAGCCCCGCCCCGCGCCCCAGAAGCCGACGCCGATGCTCTCGGCCTTCGGTATCGCCCGTTCGAGTTCGGTCGGCGTCAGGGCAGCCACCTTTGTCTCACCGCGCTGCAACAGGCGGTAGGCGTCGAGCAGGGTGGCCAGCGAGACCAGCTGTGAGAAGAGGTAGTGGTACGCCCGACCGCGGTTGCGCTCGAAGGCATTCCAGACCTCGGGGACGTGCCACTCGACCTCTTCCTCGGCGGTGAAGCCTTTGGGGACCCGGAACTTGATGCTGTGCCCGGTCGCCTCGATGAAGTCGTTCTTCGGCTGCTTCTGCGCCAGCGCGGTCATAAAGAGGCGGGCGTAGGCGCCGGCCTCCACCACCTTGCGATCCCAGCGCGGGGTGCAGTCCCAGGTGTATTTCTCCTTCCAGTTGCGGCCACCGGGCTTGGGGAGCGTGCGCTTGTTCCAGGCGTGGTAGGGACTGAGCGGGTTTCCGAGCGGGTCGGTCGCGTAGC
>JALZAV010000189.1 GCA_030948145.1 Candidatus Dormiibacterota bacterium | reverse complement strand
ACGGGCAATTTCCAACCCGCATGGATATCGCTCGTCACCAACGGAGGGTTTAGTCAGGATGAGGAAGAGGGTGCCGCCGTCTGTCGTGTCATCAGCGCCGACGCAGCGCAAACGCGGCGCGGCCGCAGCGGCAGGAGCTCGCGTCCGGAAGAGTGGCGTTGTTGTGGTACCAGTCGCGCACGCGACGAAGCGTCGTGCCGCGCGTCTGCGGAATTCGGCGGTCAAGGTAAGTAAGCAAAGACAGGGCTGGGGCTAAAAGGGGGACGACATGGCACGATCGCAACAGAAAACGAGCGCGCTCAGCGAGCAGGTGGCGCAGCTGACGGCACAGGTCGAGCAGCTTCGCGCCGAACTCACCGAGCTGCGGGGCGGCGGCAATGGATCCAATGGGCATGAGAGTGAGCCGCGCAGCCGTCGGGATCTGCTGCGCATGGCGGGCGTAGCGGCGGTCGGCGCCGCCGGCGCGCTGGTGGTCCGCGGGGCGGTTCCTGCCCACGCGCTCGTGGGGCAGCCCGTTCTTCTGGGAGCAACCAACGACAGTAGCGCAACGACCAACTTCACTCCCACAGCAGGAACCCAGCCGGCCCCACTCGTTCAAGCCCTCGGACAGGGCGTGACGCAGCCGACGACGGTGCAGCCCGTAAACGGCACCCAGAGCATTCCGCTCATCGGCGCCATCGGTGCGGGCGGGAACCTGCCTGGAATTGGGAATCCGCCCGTTGCTGACTATCCAGGCTTCGCGCCCATCCAGGGCGTGGGCGGCATCGTGACCATCCCGACGTCAAGCGGCGCCCAGCAGGTGTCCGAGGGGCTCAATGGGTACGGTTTCGGTGCCACCGGTATCGGGGTCACGGGCGAATCAGACATCGGCTATGGGGTGATCGGCGGCAGTGGCGGCATCGACATCGCGGCACTGGGCAATGGGCGGATCCTCCAGGGGACCCCTCCGGACAGCATGCTCGCGAGCCCGCCAGCCGGTCCGCCGGCGTATCGGCCAAACGATTTCGAGCAGGTCCGCGACGGCAATGGGGTTCTCTGGGTCTCGCAGTTGGCCGCGAGTGGATCTCCAAACGCCGCCTACTGGCGCCGGCTCAACAGCACGATCCCCATCACGCCGTCCCGAATCGTGGACACCCGCAATGCAACGGGTGGCATCCAGGGACCACTGGCCGCCGGTTCGACCTATACGTGGGGTCCGGTCCCCGGGGCGACCATCCTCGGCGGGGCCAACAATGGCAAGCCAAACGGCGTTGATGCCCACGCGATCGGGCTCGTAGGCAATGTGACGGTTACCAGCTACCCGGGAAATGGCTTCATCGCCGTCTTCCCCGGGGGCGTCGTCTACGATCCGAATACCAGCCCATCCACCCTGAACTTCAGCAGTAGCGAGTGGGCCCTGGCGAACGCCTTCACCGTGCTGCTCGGGACCGGCGCTAACGCCGGCAAGTTCTCGATCTACGTGGGCGGTAATTCGACCCACGTGATCGTCGACATCGTCGCGTACCTCGTCTGATGTAGTCTGCACTTTGCAGGCGGCCTGAAGGGGCAACCTCGAAAGCTATGCGGAAGGGCATGACGATCGAGATTGGAGCCGGCGCGTTTACGATTGGCGCCGCGGTACTCGTATTCGGGCTGCTCTCTTCCACGCCAACGAAGGCCGCTCACCATCACAAAGCCGCCGCCAGGACGGTAGGAGCGTTGCTCGTGGAAACGCCCCGTGTGCCCTCGGCCGAGCCCACACCCTCACCGAGCCCAGGCGCTCCGACATTG
Source organism: Candidatus Dormiibacterota bacterium (assembly GCA_030948145.1). GTDB lineage: Bacteria > Chloroflexota > Dormibacteria > CF-121 > CF-121 > JALYYC01. Next base: position 1,338 of record JALZAV010000189.1, on the reverse strand, counting down.
CCGAATACCTCCGAGAGAAACCCACCGACGTCGACGCCGGCGCCGACGAGTCGCCCGATCGCACCCCCGCCGACCGGTGGAACCCCGAAGACCACTCCGACACCAACTCCGTTCGTGGACCACGCTCCTGCGGTCAGCCTGATCGTCACGCCCAGTTCAGGAAGCGTTCCGCTGAGTGTCGTCGCGGATGCATCGCGGTCGACGGATAAGGACGGGACGCCGATCGCCAACTTCGTTTTCACCTTTGGGGACGGCACCCCTTCTATCTCGCCACTGTTTGGCGGATCCTCCGCCTCACATACCTACTTAATTGCCGGTACATACTCGGTCACGGTCGTTGTCACGGATACGGCGGGGCATTCGGCGAGCTCCTCCTGGACGATCAGAGTCAGCTAGACCAGCGCTTGACACCACCGCTGAACGGGTGCTAGCGTTCCGCCACACACCATTGGTAGCGTTGTCTATTGCGTCCAAGCTGGTTCTGAGTCGATAGTTCACTAAGGAGAGGGCGTGAGGGGCATCTGGATTCGCCGACTCCTGCCTGCGTCGGTGCTAGCCATCGTCCTGGCCTTCTCCTATTTCGCACCCGCGCTAGGCTTTCTTGCGCCCCCCGTCACAAGCGCCAAACATACGAACTGCGGCCACTTTGGCTACGGCTACCATGGCGGCAAGCACGACTTCTTCTGCCCAAAGCCTCGGCCGGAACCGCCTCGCGGCGCGGCGCCCACGGTCAGGCCTCGGCCATCCCCTGTCGGCGCGCACGGCTCGGCGGCGATTCAGCCGGCGGCTGCCGCACCCCGAACGACTAGCGCCGGCGCGGCTGCTCAGCCGAAGAGGGTCGTTGTCGATGCCACGGTGGCCGATGGCCTTGGCGAGTGGCGTTCCTTTGTCAGGCTGGTGCTGACCGAACTAAGCGCAGCGGGTTAGTTCGCGCTTGCTCCGAGCGCCCGGCGCGCCTTGGCCACGTCCTCCACGCCGATCACGACCGCATCTCCGTCGCGAGGTAGACGAAGCGCAGGTTAACACCGCCCTCGGCTAGGCGTTGCAGGATCATGGATAGCTCGCCGGGACGGTTCCTGCGCCAAATCGGACGGTGAGGTCTCGAGCCATTGCGACGGAATTGCAGGCGTGCTGAGCAGTTTTGGGCCGGACTACCAGGACAAATTGCGATAGATGACGATCGAGCCGTAGTCTGCGACTTGGGCGAACCCGGGCTGGCTTGCCAGGAACGTGTACCGGCTCCAGTCAACCTCACGCGCAACGACTACATACTTAATGTTGCGGCGCGCCAACTCGCCGGCCCAGTCGGCAGTGGCCCCATCGGAAACCAGGTTGGAT
>JALZAV010000188.1 GCA_030948145.1 Candidatus Dormiibacterota bacterium | reverse complement strand
TTCCCTGGGAGAGCGTCTCCTCGCCGAGGTAGACGGCACCGGTTCCCTTGAAGGAGCTCGGGTTCGACGAGTTCGTGCTCGGCTTGACGGTCCAGCGTGGGTTGTCGGGCGACAGATCGTATTCCTTGCCCCCGATGATGATCTCCTCGAACTTGAGCGGTTGCCCGGCGATGGTCGTCTGCATCGTGAACCGGGAAGCCTGCTGCGGCTTGACGACGATGATCCCGTCACCGGTGGCGTCGAAGGCGACGCTGCCGCTGACGATGTGGGCGACCAGGGTGAAGTGCCCATCCTTAACGTTGGCGGTGTCGGGCTTGGCCAGTATCTCCTGCGCCGAGGGGGGCTTGGCCGGCCCCGCGACGGTATTGCTGCAGGCGGCGAGGGCCAGCCCTGAGATTGCGAGAACGAGTCCGGTGTGCTTTTTCACGGCGCTTATCCTAGCGCCCGTGTGCCATTAGGTCAGACGCTGTCGGTGTCGTCGAAGGGCAGGCTGCCCTACGGGTGGCGGGGCGGAGAAATGATCTCCTGGATGATGAAGACCGTATCGATCAGCTCAGCGGTGCGTGTGCCGGGCTGGAGTCGCTGGATCAGCCGCGGTCTGAGGCTGGCCACGCCTTCGAGCTGCTCCCGCAACTCGGCCAGGGCCGGTTCGTAGCCAGCCGGCACCGTGCCGATGCCGTCGAGGTTCAGCTCCTCCAGGTCGTGAAGCAGGTGATCCGTGAGCCGGCGTGGCTCGGCCAGCCGGGCCTGCCGGCGTTGCCGGTCGCGCCGATCCGCCTCCCGGATTTCCCGGTTGGCCGATCCGAGTGGTCCAATCAATCGATCTCCCTGCGGACTGATAAAGGCGAGGTCTTCTTGTATCACCTATGGCGTCATCATTGTCAATGGCTGAACTGCAATGGCATTTGATAGGGCAAAAATCAAACCCGCTGTGGGCGGGAAGGTCCAGCGCGTGGGCGTGCCCGTGAAATCGGCTTCGGTCAGGCCGAAGGCCCAGGCCAGCCGACACGGAAACAGGCATTATCGCTCGGGTTGAAGAAGTCACTGCCGCATCGTCTTGTACTTCGCATTGACCTCAGCTGCAAAGGCGCCGATGACAGCCGTCAGGCCGAATCGTCGCCACCCAGTAATCATGCGAGCGCTGAAGTCGCTCGACCGCCCACGGCCAGGGCAGTAGACCGGCGCCCTGGTCCGCATCAAGGAAGCCATAACCCGGCATATGCGACCGGCTGGCAATGGGCTCCGCCACTCTCAGCTAGCTCCAGGCGAGCTGGCCGCGTTCTTTCCAGTACTGATGGGCCGGCTCGGCGAGGTTCGATAGCGAAGCGAGCTCATCCGGCGACAGTCGCACACTGAGGGCCCCGACGTTGCTTCGAAGTTGCGCCTCGGTGACGGCGCCGGAGAGGACGAGGTCCACCCACGGGTTGGCGAGCGCGGCTGCAATCGATTCCTGATCGCGGTCGGCGAGCCGGCCGTTGGCCAGCGCTTCCTTGATGATCACGCCCCAGCCGGCGTCATGCGCCTCGGCCAGCGCCTGGCCGGCGGATGGCTCGAGCAGATTCCAGGTCGCCTGCACCGACTGGAACGGATTGAGGCCATCGACGGTGACCGCGAGGGCGTGTCGGATCACCTCGGCCTGCCGCGGGCCGCTGACCGACATGCCGATCGTGAGCCCGCTCGCCCGCAGCCCGTTGAGCTCAGTGAGGACGGCGGGGTCGTCGAGGACGCCGCTCTCCAGCGTCGCCGAATGGATCTGATAGAGGTCGAGGTGCTCTCCGAGCAGGGCGCGGCTCTCCTCGACCTGCCGTCGGAGCGCCGCGAGCGAGTGATCCTTCACCTCGTGGACGCGGGCGTCGACGCGCCAATCCCCGACGTAGGTGTAGCCCCATTCCGATCCCACGGTGACCGCGTCCGGTGGGAGCGCGCCCTCGCGAAACCACGACGTGAGAAAACGCTCCGCAAATCCATAGGAGCGGGCGGCGTCGAAGTAGCGGATGCCGGCGTCATAAGCGGCGCTCAAGACTTCCTGGGACCGACGCTCCAACGCCGTCACGCTCCGATCGCCTCCGAGATCGTTCTCGCGGTCGACCGTGATGTAACCGGGGCGGCCGAGGGCGGCGAGGCCGAGCCCGATGGGCGTGACCTTGAGGCCGGTGGAGCCAAGCGCCCGCAACTCCATCCCGGACGCTACGGTTGCTTGAGGATCCGTGCCTTTTCCTTTTCGAACTCGGCTTCGGAGAGCACGCCGGACTGCTTCAACTCGCTGAGCTCGCGTAGCTGCTGGTAGCGATCGCCGGCTGCGGGTGATGACGCCGCCGTAGTTGGATTGGGTGCCGCCACACCGTGCGTAGCGTCGACCATGGCCGCGATGTCGGACCTGACCAGCGGACCATTGATGTGCGACGCGAAGGAGGCCTGCCGCCGATCGACGTTCTCCACGACGATGGTGGAGAAGCCGATCCAATGCTTTCGTAGCGTGACGCCTCGGACGTCGGAGAGCCGGAGAACGACCGACGAGCGACCGGTGAGGTCGCTCGGGCAGAACAGTCGCCTGGTCGTCAGGATCAGCGGCTTGATCGAGAGCCCCCAGTCCTTCGACGTGCGGACCACGAATTCGTCGTCATCGAGACGAGCTCCGTTGGGCAGTTCGAGATCGGTCATCGAGATCGGCAGCGGGGAGGTTCCCTGCTGGCGGGCAAACGCGGCACGGCGGCGGGCCTCGCGTTCGGTGTCCGCCATGCTAGCCGGACACCTTTTCCATCTCGCGCGCGCCAAGCGCCGCCGCCGCGACGGCCTCGAGGTCGCTGTCGATCGAGGCCTCGACCGCGGCGATCACCGCCCCTTCGACGAAGGGCGCATTGCTGAGCAGCACCCGACCCTTTTCGTCGGGGAGTTGCTCGATCGCCATCTGCGTGCTGAGCACAGCGCTGCCGAGGTCGACCAGGACCAGCACGCCGTCCAGCCCGCGGACCTCCTCGATGGCGCCAAGGATGGCGTTGGCATCGGTGCCCAACCTTCCGTCGGCGGTGCCGCCGGCGACAGCGATCTTCACCTTGCCCTGGGTCATCTGGGCGGCGAGCTCGCGGACCCCTTCCGCCAGCTGCCGGCTGTGCG
>JALZAV010000187.1 GCA_030948145.1 Candidatus Dormiibacterota bacterium | reverse complement strand
TCGAGCAGGCGTGCGCGGCACGAGGCATTACCTACGATCGATCGTTCCTCTTTGGCCTGGTCCTCTACGACCATCTCTCGGCCCGCCTGACTCCCGACGAGCTGGGCTGGTCGACCACCATCAACGCGACCTAGCCGCCCGTGAAAGAGCCGGCGCCGGTCAGGTGGGTCACCCTCGGAATCCTGGGAATCATCGTCGCCCTCGGCCTCGGCGCCCGCTTGATCGTCGGCAGCCAGGTCCCGCTCGATGCCGATGAGTCGGTGGAGGGGATCGCCGCCTTCCACATCCTGCACGGGCACTTCGTCCTGATGGAGAGCAACGCGCGCTATCTCGGGGCCCTCGACTCTTATGTGCTGGCTCCGTTCGTGGCCCTGTTTGGCACCACCGTGCTGGCGATTCGCATCTGTTTTGCCATCGTGGGCGCGGTCTACGTCGGCCTGATGTTTGTCCTCGGGCGCCTTGCCTTCAAGCGCGATCGGATCGCCCTGCTGATGGCCGCTATCGCCGCTGTCTTTCCCTTGTTTGCACTGGCCTACGGGGTGAAGGCCCGCACCTACGGCCTTCTACTGCTGCTCGAGGTGCTCTGCCTCATCCTCGCCATCCGCCTCGCCTGGCGTGGCGCGCCGCCGCGCCCGCGGGACTGGCTGCTCTTCGGGTTCGTCGTCGGGCTATCCATGTGGCACGACGTCCTGATCGCGACAACACTCTTCGTCTGTGTCCTCGCGCTGCTGGCGCGCGGCCGCGCGATCGGCTGGGCCAACCTGCGGCGCGGGGCGCTGCTCTCGATCGCGGCCGCCATCGTCGGCTTCGCCCCCTGGCTGATTTACAACGCGACCACGCGGCTGGGCAGTCTGCGACACCTTTACACGCCGCTGACCACCTACAACGTGCCGACCGACCAGGCCGTCCGCGAGGTGCTGGCGATCGCGCTGCCGATCTTCGTCGGGGCGCGGGTCAACTACTGCGGCCCGTCCATGGTCTCGACCACGGCCGTCGACCTCGCGCTGCTCCTGCTGGCCGTGGCCGTGATCTGGAATCGCCGTCATGTCCTGGCGGCGTTGGCGCGGGGCAGGTTCGCGGCGATCGAGCCGGTCGACATGATCGTGCTGATCGGGCCGCTCGCCGTGCTGGCCGTCACCGTCCGGTGGTTCAATGCGCTCTCCTGCGAGCCGCGCTACCTCATGCCGCTGGCGGTCCCGCTCGTCACCGCCTTTGTTCTGCTGCTGGCGTCGGGATGGCTGCTGCGCCCCGCCGCCGGCGCCTTGCTGCTTTCCCTCCTGGCGGTCAGCGTCATCACCGCCCAGCGTCAGGCGGCCCTGATCCACGGCCTGCTCATCGTTCCCGGCGCGCCCTCCGTTCGCGTCGACCTGCCGGCGCTCGCGACCAGGCTCGAAAACGAGCGGCCGCAAGCGGTGTGGGCGAACTACTGGCTTGCCCGGCCGATCGAATACGTGAGCGGCGACCGGATCGTGATCGGCGCCTACGGGGGCTATATCGCTTTCCCCGAGATGCAGTCAGCGGCTCTCGCTGCGCCGCATCCGAGTTGGCTCTTCATGCCCGGGTCGGCCGACATTCCCATCTTCGAGGCCGCCTGCGTCAAGCGTGGCATTACCTATCGCCGGGTCGGGGTCACCGATGGACTGCTCCTATACGCGGATTTATCGCAGCCGCTCGAACCCGCGGACATTGGATTTCAGACGCAGTCCGTGAGCCAGGCGAACTAGGCCTCAAACCCCTCCCCCGTAACTTGGCCCGGGATATCGTGTTGTCACTGCAGGGTGAACCGGCAGCGCGTAACCATGCTCGGAATCGGCCTGCTGGGATTTGCTCTCGGCATCGGCACCACGCGCTGCTGACCTTCGGCGGCGCCGGGCCGCTTGGGATCGGGAACTCCACGGGCCCGCTGAACCAGGGCTGGACCTGGGACGGCATCGCCTGGAAAGCAACGCGCTAGCTGTCGCTTGACAGAAACTCTTTCCCGGCACATAGTCTGGGGCATCGGGGGGCCGATGCTTGGTGCATCCTAACTGCCTCCTAAAAGGGGGCAAATGACCGTCAGGCAGACGGGCGACTGATGGCCACGGTGTCGCCGATGTGGCGACGCTTCACACGGGGGGTACCCATGACACCGCGCAGCCGCGTCCGAAGGCGCATCACATCGTTAGCGGCCTCGATCGGAATCAGCCTGTCGATGGTCGTCCTCAGTCCCGTTGTTCTCGCTCATGCGGCAGCTGGGGCGAGTGCCGCCGCCGCCAACCAGGTCACCCTGCAGCCAACGGGATCGCCCGGTGCCAATCCCATACTGGCCGCGGTCGTCCCCAACCCATATGGCTGTTACGGGAAGAGCGACAGGCCGCACATCTCCGGTCACTACCCTGATCGGGTGACGGCGCAGGGCAAAACTGCGTGCACTGTATGGCAGCCATACGAGTTTGTCGAGTCGTACCTCTACCGGAAAGACTGCTTCTTCTTCGTCTGCTGGTGGACACAGGTCGGGCACGATTGGAGCAGTAAGCAGAGTTGGGGTGCGGTCTATGCGCATCCAAACTACACCTGTAATGGCACGTCGAGCCACACGTACCGGATCGAGAGCTATCACGAGGTTCACGGGTCAAACGGGAGGATCTACACGGGCAACACGGCTAGCGAATACGACGTTCCCTGCGGCTAGACCCTGAAGAGGGCCGCGATCCATCGGATGGGTCGCGGCCGTATCGTTTCTTCTGATGGAGGACCTTCTTCAGTCCGTCCAGGCGCTGGCCTACCTGGCCGTTCTGGCGACTGACGCTCCCTTGCCGATCGCTCTGACAAGGCTGCAGGATCAAACAGCGAGCGGTATCCGCGACCGAACGCTACTGACGGACGAGCTACGGCTGCTGCAGGTTTACGTCGCTACGGTCGGCGGCTGGAACTGGTGGCCGAACAACGAGGCGTTGGCCCCCGTGCTAGCGGCCCTCGCCCCAAGGCTGCGCGGCGTGGCGGAGGACCTCATGAAGGCGCCGGCGGCTGCCACGTGGTGGCAACCCCTAGATCGGTCCCAGCAAATCTGGATACACGGCCCTGACTCCAATCCAGTCGAGCGTTCTCTTCAAGCGGCCCAGAGGCCCCTTCACCCGTGGGCGAGCAAGCCGCGCGGCGGATTTTGGACCTCGACCGCGCTGCCCGGGTTGC
>JALZAV010000186.1 GCA_030948145.1 Candidatus Dormiibacterota bacterium | reverse complement strand
GTGAAGCCGAGGTCGGCCAGCACGCGGCCGAAGACGAAGAGCATAAAGAGCGGCTGCAGGATCACCTGGGCAAGAAATGCCGGGAACTCCCGCAGCGTGACCGTGATGTCCCGATTCAGGATGGCAGCGAAGACCGTCAGGTAATCGGCCGGTGCCTTGCGTTCGACCATCACCGCGGCCGCCATCAGCGCAGCGCCCGTCCGGTGAGGTGGATGAAGACGTCCTCGAGGGACGGCTTGCCGATGGCCAGCTCCTGCAGCTCTGCGCCGGCATCGGTCACCACGCGCGCGACCGGCGCGACGAGCGCCGGTGCCTCGAGGTTTAGATACAGGCGTAGCCGTAACGGCCCGGCGCTCTCGGACGCTGGGTCGGACCCCGCGGTCGCCGGACCTCCAGTCGGGGGAGGGCCGCCCATCATGGCCGCCCAGGGACTGGCCATCCCGGGCGGTGCTCCCGATGGGCCCTTGCTGACCCGCTCGATCTTCTCGACGCCGGGGAGCCCACCGAGCGACGCGACCAGCTTCTCCCGGTCCGCCTGATTGGTCTTGATCCCGACCTCGAGCGTGTTCTTGCCGGGGACCGTCGCCGTCAACGCGATGGGGGTGTCCAGCGCGAGGATCTTGCCGTGGTCCATGATGCCGACCCGCTCGCAGAGTTCGGTCGCCTCGTCCATGTCGTGGGTGGTGAGGATGATCGTGACGCCGCGGCTGCGCATCTCACGGATCCGGTCCCAGACGAACAGGCGGGCCTGCGGGTCGAGGCCGGTGGTCGGCTCGTCGAGGAAGAGCACGTCGGGCTCATGCATCAGGGCCCTGGCGATCATGATCCGCTGCGACTGGCCACCCGAGAAGAAATCAACCTTGTCATCGGCGCGGTCGGCGAGTCCGAACTGGTCGACCAGTTGCTGGGCGCGCTGCCGGCGCTCCTCGGCGGGGATGCCGTGGTAGGCAGCATGAAAGAGTAGGTTCTGGCGAGCGGAGAGCGATCGGTCCAGGTTCGATCGCTGCGGGACGACGCCAACATGGCGTCGAGCCGAAACCGGGTCCCGGGTCACGTCGATGCCGGCGATCGTCGCTCGGCCGCTTGTCGGCTTGACCCGGGTGGTCAGCACGCCGACCGTCGTCGTCTTGCCGGCCCCGTTCGGACCGAGCAGGCCGAAGACCTCGGCCCGGTGGACCTCGAACGAAACGCCGTCGACGGCGTTGACCGGCCGTTTCGGATATCGCTTGACCAGGTTTTCGACCATCACAGGCGGCGTCTCGGCTGCCGCGCGGGAGGTTGGTTCTGCCACTACCTGCATGCGCGAGGAGTCATCCTAACCGGATTCCTGGATTTCTGCCATCATGATCAGCGATGTTCCACCCATGGATCCTCGCGATCATCGCGCTGGTCATCGTCCTGATCATCTTCGGACCTGGAAAGCTCTCCCAACTCGGTGGGGCGGTCGGCAAGTCGATCCGGGACTTCCGTAAGTCGTCGGCCGGGGCGGATGAGCCCCACAGCCCCAGGGATAACGGGACCTCCTCGAAGCCCGGCGGCGGCCCGGTCTAGCCGAACTTCCGTTGCGCGTCGCGCCGGTAGGCGCGGGCCGCCAGCGCGAGCAGGACGACCGACCACCCGAGAACCCAGGCCACGGCCGCCAACCGGCTTTCGTCGCCGGCGCCCACGGTGATCCATCCCAGCTGGCCTTCGTGATAGAGGGGTAGATACTTCGCGACGCTCCGGATGAAGTCCGGAAGCTGCTTGAGCGGAATGAAGAGACCGGAGGCAAACGCCACCGGCAGATAGATCAGGCTGGCCAGCGCCGGAGCCGAATTGGGACTGGCTCCGTAGCCGATCGATAGGCCGAGACCCAGCATCGGCAGGCAGCCGAGAACCAGCCAGCCAAGAAGCGCAATCCACGTGCCCAACGCCATGTGGACGCCCCCGATGTCCGCCACGATGAACAGCACGATCAGCGAGATCAGCGACAGGCCGAGCCCGCCCACGACATTTCCGAGGATCGCGATGAACGGCGGCAGCGGGGTGGCCCGCTGGAGGAGGTCGAACTTTCGCCCGCGCTGGGTCGCGACGCCAATGCCAACGTTGTAGACGACGACGTTGCTGACCGCGTAGGTCCCAAGCGAGGCGAGGATGAAGGCGCCGATCTCGATCCCGCCGCTGCGTTTGCCGACGTTGGGCAGACCGAAAAAGAGGAAAAACATGATCGGCAGGCCGACCGAGATCGCGACGAAGCCAAGCTGGCGTGAATAGACGATCAGCACAGACTTGACCTGGCCCACCATCATCCGTCCGAGCGGAGCAACTCCGACCGGCGGCGCCGTTACCTGGCTCATGGCTGCCGGCCGGCGTCGGAATGCGCGGTGAGGGCCAGGAACGCCTCTTCCAGGTCGGCACCCACCACCTCGAGATCGCGAAGGCCGATCCCGTCGGCGAACAGGACCCGCAGGATTTCCTCGGGCTTGTTACTAAGCAGGCTGACGTGCTCATCCTCGATCTGCAGGTGGGTCACGGGCAGGGCGGCGAAGTCGGTCATCGTCAGCTTGCGGTCACCGGTGAACCGAACGCGCTTCGCGGCGACCCGCGACTTGATCTGCGCCGGCGTCGCATCCGCGATGATGACGCCGCGGTCGATGACCACGATCCGCTCGGCCAGTTGGTCGGCCTCCTCCAGGTAGTGCGTCGTGAGCAGGATCGTCTTCCCGCCGCGGAAGAACTCGCGGATGCTGTCAATGAAGGCGCGGCGGGCCTCGACGTCCATGCCGACGGTGGGCTCGTCCAGGAAGATGACCTCCGGGTCGCCGCAGACCGCCAGAGCGTAGTAGACGCGCTGCTTCTGCCCGCCGGAGAGTTGTTCGATCTTCCGGTCCGCAACGTCGGCGAGGCCGGCGAGCCCGAGGGCGCGGTCAAGCGGGAGGGGATGGGGATAGTAGGAGCGAAACAGGTCGACGACCTCGCGGACCTTGAGCACGTCGTTGATGCCGGACTCCTGGAGCATCACGCCGCATCGGCTCCGTGCCTGCCGGTCGCCCGGGTCGAGCCCGAAAAGGCGAGCCTTGCCGGTGGTCACTTTACGCAGGCCAAGCATCAAGCTGATCGCCGTCGTCTTCCCGGCCCCATTCGGACCCAGGATCGCGACCAGCTGGCCAGCCGGAATTGCGAGGTCTGTGGCTTTCAAGGCCTCGACCGCTC
>JALZAV010000185.1:1392-3203 GCA_030948145.1 Candidatus Dormiibacterota bacterium | reverse complement strand
CTCGTCGGCGAGGTGGCCCAGTACGAGGACAAGTACAGACTCTGCTACATGCGAGGCCCTGCGGGCATCATCGTCGCGCTGGCCGAGGAACTCTTCTGAAGCGTTCAGCGCCTTCCGAGAAACCGGGCGCACTTAGTCCGAATCGCCCAACCATAAGGGGCTAGGACGTCAGCGCGCCGGCCTTACGGGTCGACACCATGTTGTGCACAACCTGCACGCCGGGCACCCGGCTTGCCACCGACTCGATCCTCCGCGCGGTTGCCGGGTCTGGCGCGATACCAGTGATGTCGACAGTTCCATGGTGGGCCATCACCTGCGGGTCCGCGGCCCTGGTGGCGGGATCGGAGCGGATCGCATCGGTCACAGCTCGAGCCATGTCGTCGTCGGTGATGAGCTGCCGGTCGACCTGCATGACGCCCGGCACCGACCTGATGATTCGCGCCACCCGTTCCGCCTCTGACTGATCGGCGACATAGCCGCGCAGCGTCACCACCTGGTGGTGGACATCGATCGTGACCGACCGCTGAACGTCGCGCAGCGTCGGATCGGCCGTCAACTGCTCGATGATGGCCTGCTTGATCTTCCAGTCGGTCGCAAAGGTCGGCAGCTTCGCCCAGTCGCCGCTCGGCAAATCCGTGGCGATGCCGTTTGGGCCTGCGTCGCGAACTCGCTCGATCGGCAGGAGGCGAAGGCCCGGCGTTCCGCGACCGGCGACCACCAGAGCGGTGACCGTCCTGGAAGCCGGGTCGAAGCAGACCAGCCGAAGACCCCCCAGCCGCTTGCCGTCGCTACCCCGCACCGCCATGTCACGGCGAAGCGTAGCGGCCTCGAGTGCCGCTCCATCGGGCGACTCGGTCGCCGCCTCCGCCAGTCGCACCATCCTGCCGTCCGCTGAAAGGATGGCGTCCGCGGGCACCGGGTGCCCATCGAGTCCGGGCGCCGCGGCCACCTCGATGGCCAGCAGCCGCCGGTTGTCGGCACGGATCTGCACCGCCTGTATGGTTCCGCGCACGTTGCCCAACACTTCCGCCTCGCCGCCCAGGAGGATCTCTTCCCGGCGGCCGCTCACGCCGGCTGCGGGCGCCCCGGCCGGTGTAAAACGGACGGCGGTCCCGCCCGGTCTCAGCGACATCACCGTGCCGGCCGCCACCATCGCCACGACCCAGCCGCCCATGATGATGATGGCGGCGAGGGTCAGGTTCATGACTCAGGGAATTATGACCGAGCCGGAGTCCGATGATGTGGTGCCGGATCGCCATTGACAAGCCCCACAGGGGCCGCCATAGTCGCCTCAGCGAGGGAAAAGGGACGCTATTCGCCGTCCCCAGGAGTCGAGCAAGGAGGGAAACCGATGTCGGAAGGCACGTCCTTTGAGGTCACCCGTCGTGACGCACTGAAGCTGGGAGCCGGCACCCTGGCCGGTGCTGCCGCATCCGTTGCCGCGCTTCAGGCGGCACCGCTGGCGGCGCTGGCCGCCGCACCGTCCGACTTAAACGAAGCCACGGTCGCCCAGCTTCAGTCTTTGATGGCGAAGAAGAAGCTTCGCTCGGTCGACCTGGTGGACTACTACCTGCGCCGGATTGCCTCTCTCGATCAGAGCGGCCCCACGGTGAACTCCGTCATCGAGGTCAACCCTGAGGCGCGCGAAATCGCCAGCCAACTCGACCACGAGCGCCGGTCCCGCGGCTCGCGTGGTCCGTTGCATGGAATCCCCGTTCTCCTCAAGGACAACATCGACACCCACGACCACATGCAGACCGCCGCGGGATCACTCGGCCTGGTGGGGGCGCCGGCGGCACGCGACTCCACCG
>JALZAV010000185.1:0-1382 GCA_030948145.1 Candidatus Dormiibacterota bacterium | reverse complement strand
GCGGGCGGCGGGCGCGGTCATCCTGGGAAAGACAACCCTCAGCGAGTGGGCCAACTTCCGCTCCACCACCTCCACCAGCGGCTGGTCCGGTCGGGGGGGACAGTGCAACAACCCCTATGGGATCAACCGAAATCCGTGCGGGTCGAGCTCCGGCTCAGGCGCCGCCCCCTCGGCAAATTTCACGGCGGTCTCGATCGGCACGGAGACCGATGGCAGCATCGTCTGTCCCGCAAACCACAATGGGGTCGTCGGCATCAAGCCCACTGTCGGTCTCGTCAGCCGGGCTGGCGTCGTGCCCATCTCCCACATCCAGGACACGGTCGGTCCCCATACGCGAACGGTCGCGGACGCGGCCGCGGTCCTCAGTGCCCTGGTCGGGGTCGACTCGCGAGACGAGGCGACACAGGCGAGCGCCGGCAAGTTCTTCTCCGACTACACGCATTTCTTGAATCCTCAGGGACTGCGCGGCGCGCGAATCGGGTTCACCCGCCAGTACGAGGGTTCGAGCCCCAAGACCGACGCGGTCTTCGAGCACGCGGTGCAGGCGATGGCCAATGCCGGCGCCACGATGGTCGAGGTCCAGCTTCCGCATTTCGATGAAGTCAACGCCGGGGCCGCGGAGTTTACCGTGCTCCTCTTCGATTTCAAAGTCGACCTGAAGAAGTACCTCAGTAGTCGGACCGGGGTCCCGCTGGCCCATGGTGACCTCGCCGCCGCGATCGCATTCAACAAGGCGCACGCGGCGCAGGAGATGCCGTTCTTCGGCCAGGAGATCTTCGAGATGGCGCAGGCTGTCGACACCAGCGACCCGGCCACGATCGCTGCCTACAACGATGCGGTCGCCCACGACCGGTTCATCGGCGGCACCGACGGCATCGACCGTGCGCTGCGCGAGAACAACGTCCTCGCGGTCGTGGCTCCAACGGAGCCACCGGCCTGGTCGACCGACCTGATTTACGGGGACCACTTCACCTTTGGCAGCTCGTCTCACGCGGCCATCTCGGGCTATCCCATCATCAACGTGCCCATGGGAATGGTCCTCGGACTTCCCATCGGGATCTCGTTCATGGCCGGCGCGTTCAGCGAACCGACCTTGATCAGGCTGGCCTCGGGCTTCGAGCACGTGACGCAGGCCCGGCGCCAACCGAAGTTCCTGCCCACGTTGCCCGTGACGAGCCCGAGTGGCGCGAGCGGCGACAGCGGCGAGGGTGGAGGAGGCGGCGAGGGTGGTGGAGGCGGCGGCGACGACCGGCGGGCGGCCGCAGCTCGCGCCCAGCGAGCGCTAACGCGCCCGGCGGTGAAGCCGAAACACCTCTAGGCCAGGATCGCCGTCAGGAAATGGATGATGAGCCAGGCGCTCGTCATCGCCGTCGCGAGATCGG
>JALZAV010000184.1 GCA_030948145.1 Candidatus Dormiibacterota bacterium | reverse complement strand
TGTGCTGCAGAAAACTACGAAGAACCGTACCGGCTCAATACCCCGCCCGGTCTCGCCCGCCGAAAAAGGCGCGGACGCGCTCGCCGAAGGTTGCGCGCGGCCGATAGGGCGCGGTGCGTGAACGGTCTGTGGCCGGGTCCGCCGCCACCGGTTCGCGGTTAGCGTCACGGCTGCTGACTCGGTTGGTGTCCTGATAGGCCGGCTCCCGCTTCCCGGTAGGGGTCTCCTCCATGGCACCGCGATCGCTCGTCGCCGCCACGCCGCGGTCGGTGCCGCCCAGCTCGCTGCGCACCCGGGCGTTCTCTTCCCGCAGCCGTTGGTTCTCGCGGCGAAGATCGTTGATGGTCGATTCACGGGTCGAGACCCTGCGGCGCATCGAGCCAACGCGAACGCCGTGAACCATTCCGGAGTACAGCATGTAGAGAAGGAATAGGCCGCCGAACAACGCTGCGGTCGCCACGACGGGGAGCCAGTCTGGGACCGCGGACCAGTGCCATTGCCAAAAGGTCACATCATGCGTTGCGGAGTTCTCCGATGCGTAGAGACCGACCCCGGCGGCGGCCAGGACCAAAAGGATGAGGAACAGGATCATATGTGAAACCCTCCCTGGGTAGTTGCTAACAATACAAGTATAACGTTACCTGACAGCCTCTTCCGCGGTCAAGGGCGCGAGATGAGGCCCTCTGGGCGATCAGCGCAGTGGGTCGCGGAGGTCTCGGAGGGCGGCCGCGGCCAGAAAGACGGCCGCCAGCCCCAGCGCTGCCAGCCGCAAGGGCGCCACCAGCCATCCGGCGCCGTCGGTGAGGCTCAGAGTCAGTGCCGCGCAGAGGGAGCTGCATAGCCCGCCGATCAACCAGAGCGGCCACCGCCGGCGGCCCGGCCAGGCGAGCAGCACACACAAAAGAAAGGCGACCAGGATGAAACCCCCCACCATCCTGGTCGCCATCGGAGCGCCCCCCAGGTCGATCGGCGCCCCCACTGGCAACAGCCTACGTCCCGCCAGGAGCCGCCGCTATCCCCCGGGGTGATGAAAGATGGAGCTCAGCGGGTTCCAATTGGGGGAGGCCGAACGGGGGAGAGGCCTGATTTCTAGATCAAGTTCTGGCGCGAGGCGGCGGCCACGGCCTCGGCCCGGTTGCGGGCGTTGAGCCGGATCAAGAGACTTTCGACGTGGGACTTGATCGTGTTCTCGCTGAGATGGAGGCGGCCGGCGATCATGGAATTCGAGTAGCCCTCGGAAACCAGCTGGAGAACCTCCTGCTCGCGAGGCGAAAGGCGAACCGTGGGGGCACCGGCGCTGGTCACCGCCGTCTCGACCGTTCTGCCGAGGGCCCGCGAAGCCTCCGGGAGCGACCCATCGGCGGCCGCGCGACCCGACGCCTGCGGCAGCACACCCCCGATGACAATCCGGTCGTAGGCGGCCAGGATGGCGCCCGCCACCAGCATGATCAGGCTCCACAACAGGAGGTCACGGCTCCCAAAGTCCTCGTGGTAGACGGCGTTGAGGGCGGCATGGAGGGCGATCATGCCCAGCACGAAGATGCCGACACACAGCATGGCCCCTTCGGCGCCATCGTAGGCAACCATCCAGACAATCAGCAGGATGTAGGCCGCGTAGATACTGGTGCTCGCGCCGACGCCGCCAAAGACGAAGAGCACCAGGAAGTAGCTGACCGTGTCGAGCAAGGTGAGGGCCCGGCCGATGCGGAGGATCGACCGGTCATCGGTTTTCGAGATGGCGATCATGCCCCAGGCGTTGTAGAGCGTCACCCACACCAGGACCAGGGCCAGGCCGATGGACGACCGCGGCGGCACTGCCAGCGACAGGATGGCGGCAAAGAGCAGGCCCGGCCAGCGCACCACCGTTCCGAGCCGGGCAAGCTGACGGATCGACGTCGCGCTCAAGCGTGGGCGCTCAGCGGCGTCGAGTCCAAGGAACGAGAGCGTCCGCATCCCCGACCTCCGCCCTGCCCCCCCAGGGTGGCCCCATTCTACTGGCGCTCTGCCGGCCAGTAAAGGCCGCCGTTTCGTCAGTCGCCGATCAGGATGCGGACCCTCCGGGTCACCCAGTCGGCAATGGCGATCCGATGATTGTTCGTGTCAGCGATGTAGGGGCCATTGACGCTTGCGCTGAGGCCGCCCGGCTCGCGGAAGGCCGTTGAGACGCCGAGCCCGTCGGCGCGGCCCGGCGCCCCGCTGCAGGGATCGTCCGAGTGGTACCCGGACCCTGGTTCGGAACGGTGCTTGGGTTTACGGAGACCGGCGAAGGCTTCCACGACGCGCCAGTCCGGAGGCCCGTGGTGGTCTATCCAGGCGACGGCTCGCCCACAGCCAGCCACCTGACACAAGACGGTCGACACCATGGGAAAATCGACGAGTGCGGCGACTAAAGCGTGATGCGCTCGCTAGTTGCCGATGTGCGCCGCGGGAATCGTCCCCATCCGGCCGCGACGGAAGTCGTCGAAAGCCTGAGCCAGCTCTTCATGGGTGTTCATCACGAATGGTCCGTACCAGGCTACCGGCTCACCAATGGGCTCGCCGCCGAGCACCAGCAGATCGAGATTCGGCGACCGGCTTTCCTGCGCTAGGTCGGCCGTCAGGCTGATGACCTCGCCCGCGCCGAACGCAGCCAGCTGTCCGGTGCCGATCGGCGCTCGCGCGGCACCAGCCGTTCCGCGGCCGGCCAGGACATACACGAGGCCGTTGAACTCGGCACGCCACGGGAGGCGCAATTCGGCTCCGGGATTGATGGTCGCGTGCAGCAAGGTGATTGGGGTGTGGGTAACGCCCGGCCCATGGTGACCGGCGACGTCACCGGCGATTAAGCGGACGAGCGCGCCGCCGTCATGCGAGGAGAGCAATACCACCCGCGTCGCTCCGATGTCCTGATAGCGCGGCGGCGTCCACTTTTGATCGGAGGGAAGGTTGACCCAGAGCTGGATGCCGTGGAACAGACCGCCGCTGGCAATCAGGGCCTCCGGCGGCCGTTCGATGTGAAGGATGCCCGCGCCGGCCGTCATCCACTGCGTTGCGCCGTTGGTGATGAGGCCGCCACCACCGGTGGAGTCCTGGTGTTGAAATGTTCCGTCGATCATGTAGGTGACCGTCTCGAAACCCCGGTGCGGATGCCAGGCTGTACCCTTGGGCTCGCCGGGCCCGTATTCCACTTCGCCCATCTGGTCCATGTGAATGAACGGATCCAGGTGGCGCT
>JALZAV010000183.1 GCA_030948145.1 Candidatus Dormiibacterota bacterium | reverse complement strand
GGATACCGACCGACACCGACTGGGCGAAACGGGCGGCGCGTGGCACCAACCGAGCCGCCGGTGGTTCGGGCAGGTGATGCCCGGGACCTGGGCGCCCACCGTCGACAGCGACGGCGTCGACGGCAAGATTGCCGGCGTGGCGGCGATTCGGGCTCATGACCCAGGCTTCGACGAGAATGTCGTCCTCGCCGATGTGCAGCGGCTCTTCTTCGCCGTCCTCGAGGCCTGGACCCAGCAGAAGCCCCCGTTGAGCCAGGGCGTCATGGCCTCGGTGATCTGGGAAGAGCAGAAGAGCCAGATTGCGGAGTATCGCGCCAAAGGCTGGCGCAACTGTTTGCCCGGGCTTCGATTCACGACCGCCGTGATCGCGGGGGCATCGTCGGATAGTGGCTGGGACACCTTGACCGCGCGCCTCAACGCCAGCTCGGGCGACTACGACCTGGAGGTGAGCAGCGGGCGTGTGCTGCGGGGCGACGCCGCACCGTGGGACTGGACCGAAGACTGGATCTTCCAGCGACCCGCCACCGGCGTGACGGCCGCTCGCGGCACCATCACCGCCCTGCTCTGTCCAAATTGCGGGGCCCCGGTCAATGTCGACGTGACCAGCATCTGCCCCTTCTGCGATGCCGCCGTCATCAGTGGGAAGTTCGGCTGGTCCCTCACCCGCATCGACCGGGTCTGAGGGTAGCCGACCGGCCCGTCCCGGGTCTCACCGGACCCGGCTCGGCCGCGCCGCCTGGGTTCCAAGCTGCGTGTTTGTCTTGACCGATACACAAGTTTGTATTAATATGATGGCGTGGCAGCCGCGGACGAGCCGGCGCTCCTGGCGGCCCTGGTGGGACAGCAGCAGACCGGGCTCCCCGGGGTCCGGGCGCTGCTCGCGGAGGGCGGGGTGGTCGACCGGAGCGTGGCCGAGCTCCGAGCGGCCGGCCGGCGGCACGGGCTGCGCCCGGGGCAGGTTCGCCGGCTACTGATGGTGAGGGAGCTTGCCCGGCGCTGGCACGTGCCGGCGGACAGCGCCGCGCCGGCGGTCACCTCTCCGCGGGAAGCTGTGTTGCAGCTCCAGGATCTGCGGACCAGCCCTAAGGAGTGTTTCTCGGTGCTCTATTTGAATTCGCGCAACCAGCCTGTCGGGTGTGAGAAGGTCGCCGTCGGGGGGCTCAACGTGGCCGCACTGCAGCCGAGGGAAGTCTTCGGGCCGGCCCTCACCCTGGGTGCCGCGGCAGTGATCCTGGCGCACAACCACCCCTCGGGCGATCCGACCCCGAGCCCTGAGGATCTGGCGGTGACCCGGCACCTGCAGGAGGCCGGCCGGTTACTGGGCGTTGAAGTCCTTGATCACCTGGTGGTGTGCGCGGAGCGGTTCAAAAGTCTCCGCGAGACGGGAGCTTTATGAGGGGGCGCTGCTGCCGGAGGGAAACGACTCGGACTCCGGCAGCAGCGTATCTCCCCTTATCGTATAAGGTGATACTGTCGCTGTCAAATTCATAGCCGAACCGCCGCTGCACCCCGGCTGGTGAGACAATAGGGGGGCTCGCCTGCCGGCGAGCGCGGCCCAACGGGGGCAGGAAAACCGACCACTGAGCGATGGTCGGTTTTCCGTTTTCATGGGGATGCGCCGCGGCGCACTGAGCTGGTTAGTGGTGCAAGAGGGCGATCAGGATCGCGATCACGATGATCGCCCCGACCGCAAGACCCGCGAATAGCAAAAGCGCGCCCTGGTTGATGGTAGTGTCCTGGATCGGCTCGCGCACTGACATGGCGGGCCCTGGGGCGACGGGAGACCCCGCGCCCGGGGGCAACGGCTGGCCGGGCGGCGCGCCCGGTCGATCGACGAAGGCGCCCGGCGGTCCCGGCGACTGCGACGCCGGGGGTTGCGACCAGCCGCTTGGATCGAGACCCGCTGGCGCGGCCGGTAGCTGCGAGAGTGCGGGGTCAGGGACTGGCGGCCGCGGTTCTTGCGTCGGGGTCTGATCTGTCATCCTTGCCACTCCGATGCTTGCGTGATGTTGTCGAGGACCCAGCCGAACTGGCCGCTGGTGACTGTCGCCTTGCAGTAACTGCAGACGCCTGACTCGTTGATCGAGAGCGGCGCGCCGCAATTGGGGCACCGCGTGACTTCCGCGCCCTCGCCGGCCTTGGTCCGCGTTGCCGCGCTCCGAAGGAAGGTCCAGTACTCGGTGAAGGGCTGATTTTGCTTTGATCCGTAAATCACTTTATTGGCCGTGGTGTCGTCGACCTCGTAGTCGGCAGCGCTGGCGTCGATCCGTACCGTGATCGAATCGAAATTCTGGTCCGTGGTGACCTTCACGATCTGAACTCCGCCGATCACCAGGTTGTCCAACACATTCTTTTTGTGGGCGGCAAGCATCTGGTCGATCTGCATCTTCCAGCGGTGGTAGATGCCGTCGGACATGTAGACGCGCGCTGGTTCGAGGTTGCGATCCATCCAGGCCTTCTGCAGCGCGAAGAAGGTGGCCTGGGCGCGGTCGAGAAACATCTGCTGGTTGAAATTTGGATCCTTCGTCTGGAGCGCGGCGAGGTCCTCGGGAAGGGTCTGGCGCGGGGGCGCCATCGGGGCACTGGCGGGGCCCCAGGTCGTCGCCTGCATCGGTGATCCGATCTGAGTACGCCGGTAGAGCTGGTAGAGCGCAAAGAGGATAAAGAGGAAGAAGAAGAATCCCCCGCCGCCACCGCCGAAGAGGAAGAAGGGAAGCAGCAAGCCGCCACCGCCGAAGCCACCTCCTCCACCGCTGTAGCCGCCGCCAAAGCCACTGCCACCGCCACCAGTGAAGCCGCCGCCGCCGCCACCGAAGCTCTGTCCGCCGCCGGCGCGGGCGAAGGCCAGCAGCGGAGTAAGGAGGACAAGCATGAGCGCGATGGTTGCGGCGAAAAGAAGCCGTCGCCTGATCATTTGGGGGTTGGCGGTGTGCCTCCGCCGCTCAGTGCCTGGCCGCAGTTGGTGCAAAACCTTGCCGTCGCCGCATTCTGCGTCTGGCACTTCGGACAGGTGACGGTGGCACCCACCGGAGCGGGGGACGGCGAGAGCGCCTGGCCGCAGGTGTTGCAGAATTTCGCGCCCTCGGCATTCAGCGCATGGCATTGCGGACAGCGAACCTGGATCTGACCGCCGGCGGCGAGTGTTTGCCCGGCCTGGCCTGCAACGAGCCCGCCCATTCCGAGACCGACTCCGAGGAAGGCCGGATTGCCGCCTCC
>JALZAV010000182.1 GCA_030948145.1 Candidatus Dormiibacterota bacterium | reverse complement strand
GCGGTGGCCACCAGACAGGCACGCAGAGCTTGCTCGGCTGGCTGGCCGCGGGCCAGGTCGGTCGCCATCGAGAGCGCTGCGAGCGCCTCCGCCAGCCTCAGGCCGCCAGAGGAGACCGCGCGCATCAGGCGATCTTAAAGATGGGCTCGGTGCAGCCGCGCGCTGGAACCCTACAGTGCCGAGCGGCCGGGCTGCCTCAGCGGTGCCGCCTCAGGCGCTCGACACGTCTCGTTGGCGCATCAGTGCCAGCGCGGCGCCGAAGCCGGCAAGAAACACCAGCAGCATCGACAACGCCGGCGTCCAGGAGGGGGCGCCGGCGACCGGATTTCCGTACAGGTGGAAGACGGACAGGTTTGCCATCCAGTCCGGCAGCTTGAAGAGCGGGGCGAGGTCACCGAGGAAGTACTCGACCACTGCGAAGGCGGCCAGGAAGGGGACCGCGATCCTGGGCCAGCGACTGGCGACGGCAACGCCCAGGCCGCCAAAGGCGAGCGCGAACGGCCAGAGCAGAAGCGAGGCCGTGAACACGTGCCCGGCATCAAGCTGGAGCCCCGAGGAGGGAAGACTGACAGCCACCCCGATGTAGCCGCCGATCACGATCAGCAGGCTGGCAATGGCGAATTCGAGTGCGCGGTCGACGATGACCCGCGAGCGCGAGATCGGGGCGCTGAGCAGCATCTCAACCCGACCCTCCTGGTCCTGTGCCGCCCAGCGCGAGACCTGCACGACGGCGTAGCCGGCCAGCAGAAGCAACGCAATGCCGAACCAGATGAGGCCCAGGAGTGCCGCGTACGCGGGTCCCGGTGCGGCGTGCAGGAAGACCGCGGCGAGCCGCGGATCCGAGAAGAGTGCGTCGGCCACCGACTTCGTAACCGAAACCATCAAGGCGCCAAGCAGCAGCGTGCTGGCGACCCACACCGCGAGGCCTACTCGCTGCTCCCAGAGACCCTCGGTGAAAGGCTGGCGCAGCATGGGGTTGCGCGAGGCCACGCGCACGGGGGTGCTGGAGTGCCGGCCCCAGGTGAACAACCCGCTGCCGATGTCGCGGCGCCTAAAGATGGGAATCGCAACGCCCAACAGGGCTGCCGCAGCCACTGCCAGGCCCAGGGTTCCGCCCAGGTCGAAGGTTCCACCAGGGGCCGCCGAACTCGTCTTCTCCATCCAGTGGAAAGGCGAGACCACCCCGATCCAGGAAGCCGAGTCGATGGTGTCGGCGATTCCGTTGACTATCAGGAGCAGCACCGGAGCGATCGCGCCGCAGGCGCCCGAACATCGTTGGCGACGGCTGCGAGAAGCTGCCGATCTTGAGTACATCGACCCACTCCGCGGCCTTCGCCCGGATCACATCGCCGAGGCTTCCGACCCTTCGTCAGTGTATGCCCGCCGATCGGTACCAGCGTGGCGATGTGCATCGCTGCCACAAGGTGTCGTTGGACGACTGTTCATGTTGGACTGCGTGCCCGACCCGTCTGCCAAACGTAGAGAGGGGAGTCGGAGTCAAGCTTGCCCGCGATCACATCGTCGGCAGCCGCCACTATCGCCTGGGCCAGGTGCAGTCGAGTCGGCGCTACCCACGCGTGACGCTGAAGCTCGCGCCGGTCGACAAAAGGCCGCTTCGCGCGACCAGGGCGGCACCTACCACAAGCACAAGAACCAGCGCGACGACAACGTCAACGGCGAGGCCCCAGTGTCGGCCCGGCGGTCGGCTGTCATTGGGCTGGGGGGCTGGGGTTGCTCATCTCTTCCCAGCTGGCGCTTGGGCACGACCCGAGAGCGATCTCTGCACAAGGCGGCTGATGTCGCTGGGGGAGATGATTCCCACCAACCGGCCGCCATCGACGACCAGCGTGCGTCCTTCGCTGCAGCCCTCAGGGAGGCCAAGCAGGTTGTTGACTGGGTCAGCCGGACTGGCGATAGACACCCGGTCGAGCGGACAGGCGACCTCTTTGACAAGTGTCGCGGCACGAGCGTCCGGCGCCACGTTCTTGAGAGCCGCCATGGTCAAGAGTCCGCTCAGCCGGCCCACCGCATCATGAGTTGGAAAGGTTGAGTGCCGAGAGGCGAGAACGTAGCGATGCAGTGCATCCTCGACACTGATGTCGTCGGGAGCCTGTACGGGATTGGGCGTCATCACCTCGGCGACGCTGATCCCGGACAGCGCCTGGCGGATCAGGCCGCTCGCCTCTTCGGAGCGGGCGGCGCTCAGTAGGAACCATCCCAGGAAGACCGACCAGATCCCACCGATCAGATTGCCTGCGAGCAGGAAGCTGGCCAAACCATAGGCAATCAGCAGGAAGGCGAAGACCATGCCGATGCGGGCGGCGATGCTCGTGGCCCGCAGGCGATCGCCCGTGCGCAGCCAGATCAGCGATTGCAGGAGCCGGCCTCCGTCCAGCGGGAAGGCGGGGAGCAGGTTGAAGACCCCGAGCAAGATGTTGATGTAGCCCAGCCAGGCCAGGGTGGCCGACAGCAGCCCTGGGTGCGCGCCGCCGCCGAAGGCCGCCGAAACGAGGTAAAACAGAGCGCCCAGCACCAGGCTTGTAAGGGGGCCCACGAAAGTGATCAGAGCTTGCGCGCCGGGCGAACTGGTGTCGCTGCTGAACCGTGACACGCCGCCAAACAGCCACAGCGTGATCCCCTCGACTCGAACGCCGCGTCGCATGGCAACGATGGAGTGAGCGAGTTCGTGGGCAAGCAGGGAGACCAGGAACAAGAAGGCCGACACCACGCCCGCTGTCCAGTAGGCGCCGGACGTCTGGCCGGGCGAGGCCGACGGCAGGATGCCGGTTGCGAGGCTCCAGGCGATCAGGGCGGCAACGACGAGGAGGCTCCAGTTCAGGCCCACGTGGATGCCAGCGATGCGGCCGAGGCTCAGGTTCTCGTTCACATCACACCTGGGCTAATCATGGCGCAACCGACCGCACGTGGCTGTGCGACCAGCCGGCTCAGGGTCGCCACCTCCCTCACGCACTGCCGAGGCCCCCTCTGTAACTACGTACTGTATATACTGACGTGGTGGAAGGCCGACCGGTCGTCTGGGATCGGTTCAACCGTATGCACCTGACGCTGGATCACCCAGAGCGAGCGATCACGGTCTCCGACGTGGATGAGGTGCTTGCTGATCCGGAGCGTGACGACCGATATATGACCCGGAGCGCGATAACCACCCGGTGCTAGGTCGCACAAAAGCTGGGCGATGGCTGATCGTTGTTTGGGTTG
>JALZAV010000181.1 GCA_030948145.1 Candidatus Dormiibacterota bacterium | reverse complement strand
CTGGCGCTCGTCAGCCTGGCCGGCAAGCGTCCCCCCGATCCGCGCCCGCTGGTCGACCAGTTACACCGTACCGCGCAGGCGACCGCTGCCGTGTCGGTGGCGATCGGGTACGGGGCGGTGCGCTCCGGGATCGCGGCGGTGTCCGCCGCCGCGCGTGAGGCGGAACAGGCGCTTCAGATGGGGCGGCGGCTGAACGGTCCGCAGGCGGCCACCGCCTTCAGCGATCTCGGCCTTTACCGCTTCCTGTTCGGTATCCAGGCCCAGCCTGAGCTGCGTAGCTTCCGCGACGACACCCTGGCCCCGCTGCGGCAGGCGGACCGCGGGGGCGTCCTGACCGCCACGCTGCGTGCCTACCTGGCTGCCAACGGCAGTCCCACCGATGCCGCCGATCACCTCCACCTGCACCGGAATACGGTGCTCTACCGGCTGGGACGGATCGAGGCGATCCTCGGCCGGGACCTGCGGGACGCCGACGTCCGGCTCACCCTCCACCTGGCCGTCAAGATCGATGAGGTGCTCGATCCGTCCGCCAGCGGGCGGTCCGCACCCGGGGTGCGTCCGAGCGCTACCGAGGCGTGATGCGGATGACGTCCGATCCACCCGACCCGGCCGGGGGCTGCGGCTGCTGGACCTGCAACTCGGGCATCGCCACCTCGGATCCAAGACTGGCCAGCACCGCCTGGGCAATGGCCGCGTGACCGGCATCCCCGGGGTGAAACCAGTCGGCACGGCCGAGGTAGACGGCGGCGCCATCGGCGGCGTGAAGGCTGTTGTCCCCGTAGAAACCGGCCAGGCTCACGAACGTGCCTCCATGCCGCTCGCAGATGCTCGCGATGATGTCGTCATAAGCGTTTGAAGGTAGCCAGCTGCCGATACAAACCACGCGCGTGCCGGGCACTGCAAGCGCCGCCACGATGGACTCGTACTGGGCGGCGAAGTCGGGAAGCGGGGTGTAGAAGCCGACGTCGTTCGTCCCGAGCTCGATCGTCACCAACGCCGCGTGCTTCTGCGCGATCGCGGCCAGCTGGGTGAGCGCCCAGGCCGCCTTCGCTCCGCTCTTCGCCCTGAGATCGAGCGTCATCCCGAGTTGCGAGGCGACCAGTGACGGAAAGACCTTGTCGACGGTGGTGGCATAGCGTCCGACGCTGATGCTGTCGCCGAGCGCCACATATGACTTCCCGCGATAGCCCTGATCGGCTGGAATTGCGTGCGTGCCGAGGACCTCGCTGGCCGAGGTCGCCGACGCCGAGGTCTTCACCGCCGGCTGGCCAAGAGCGAGCACGACGAGCAGGATCCAGATGATATAGCTCATTGATCGCCGGTTGGGCATGCGCATTGGACGCCGGCCCCTTCCAAAACTATTGTCTCATGATCGGCCGTTCGCATTAGCCGAGGGCCGACTCGAGCGTGGTGACCATGTCGGCGAGCGCCCGCACCGCCCAGTTGGGCCGCTCGGTCATTGAGAACAGGTGCAAACGGGCCTCCGCCAGGTGCTCGGACGCGAGCCGCCGGCAGACCTGCTGCGCGCCGGACTGGCCGATGATCGCCCGGGCCGTCTCCAACTCCTCGGCGCTGAACCTGGCGCGCGTCAGCAGGGAGCGGAGCACCCGCCGGTTGCCGGCTGGGCCGCTGCGCAGCGCATGCAGCGTGGGCAGCGTCTTCTTGCCATTCTTCAGGTCGCTCCCGACCCGCTTGCCGGTTTGCGACGTCGATCCCCAGACACCGAGTATGTCGTCGATGACCTGGAAGGCCAGGCCGAGGTGGTGACCAAAACGGCCCGCCCGATCGAGAGCGGCCTCGCCGCCGCCGGCGGCGACGCCGCCAAGCCGTGCCGCACACTGGAAGAGCGCACCGGTCTTGAGCGCGATCATCTCCATGTATTCATCCACCGAGACGTCGATTCGTTGCTCGAACTGCAGGTCCAGCACCTGGCCGCGACAGAGCGCGAGCATCGCATCGGATAGGAGCGACAGGGCAGGGCGGGTTCGATCCGTATGCCGCGCCGGCAGCAGGTCGAGGACGGACCTCGTGACGAGGGCCTCGAGTGCCGCTCCCGCGTTGATCGCCTGCCCGGTCCCCCAGACCTTCCAGACCGCGGGACGCCCCCGGCGCAGCTCGTCGCCGTCCTGGACGTCATCGAAAACGAGCGAGAAATTGTGGACCAGCTCGACCGCGACCCCCGCCCAAAGTGCCTCCGAGTAGCGCCGGCCGAACGCCTCGCAGGTCAGCAACGCGATGTTCGCCCGGAGCCGTTTCCCCGGCCGGTCGCCGGTCTTGCGCAGACCGAGGTGATACTGGACCATCTCGGTCAGGAGCGCGCTCTGACTCGACCCCGCCTGCTGGGAGAGGCGACCGAGCTCGCGGTCGAGCGCATCGTTCATCGCCTGCAGACGATCGGTTCGATTCGCGAAGACCTTCGTCTTGGTCATCGGACCTCGTGCAGCGGCACGGCCCGGAGCGCGTCGAGATCCTCGGCTCCGGCGCAGAACATCGCGACTCGAAGTTGCCAGGCAAACCCGTCGAGCAGAAGCCGGACCGCCGCCTCGCTCTCGGACGCAGCCGCCAGGACGACGTGGGCGAACCCGGTGAGCTCGGCGCCCAGCGCCACCGCCTTGGCAGCGTCGAGCCCGTGCCGGAGTCCTCCACTGGCGATCAACGGGATGGTCGGCACCGCCTGGCGCACGGCACGGACGGCGTCGCAGGTCGGGATGCCCCATTCGGCGAAGGCCAGCGCCAGCTCGACCTCCTCGGGTCGCTCGCGGCGCATCGCCTCGACACGGGCGAAGCTCGTTCCGCCCATGCCAGCGACGTCGATCGCGGCCACGCCGGCGTCGGCAAGCAACCTGGCGGTCGGCCCAGAAATCCCGCAGCCGACCTCCTTCACGATCACCGGGACCGGCAGCTGGCTGCAGAGCTCCGCAATCTTCTCCAGCAAGCCGCGGAAGTTGTGATCGCCTTCCGGCTGGAGGGCCTCCTGGAGCGGGTTCAGGTGGAGGACGAGGGCATCGGCGCCGATCATCTCGATCGCTTCGAGGCACTGCTCCTTGCGCATGCCGTAGTTCAATTGCACCGCCCCCAGGTTCGCGAAGAGCAGCACATCTGGCGCCACGCTCCGAACCTGGTAGGTGGAGCGGAGGTCCTTGTGCGTGATCCCCGCGCGCTGCGAGCCGACCCCGAACGCAATCCCCATCGCCTGCGCGACCAGGGCAAGCCGGCGGTTGATGTCCCCCGCCGCGTGGGCGC
>JALZAV010000180.1:2900-3253 GCA_030948145.1 Candidatus Dormiibacterota bacterium | reverse complement strand
GGACGATTTCACGGCCCACGGCTTTTCGAGCGACGCGTCAATGTTGGTTGGGGTAACTGGAGAGAACGCGACGGTGCTGCTGAACTGGAGAACGGGACGTCAAGTATGGAGTTCGACTGGGCTGCCCTATGGCGGGTTTCTTGCTGAGCCTGGAGGAAGCCACATGGCTATTGGCATGGGCTTCACTGGCGGTTCAGACACGGCCGATGTCTACATCGTCGCGCCAGATGGATCGGCCGTCCTTTTGCCTGCGCGCCTAAGAGCCGCCCTGCAGTATTAATAAGCGCGTTCAGCCTTCGTGAGCCAGAGGGCGCGGTCCCTGACGCCGAAGCCCTAGGTGTAGTTCCCACGAA
>JALZAV010000180.1:0-2890 GCA_030948145.1 Candidatus Dormiibacterota bacterium | reverse complement strand
AGTCGGAGGCCAACCCACAGGACGCAGCGAAGGCCAGGTGCGTCATCGAAGAGGTACTCGCCGAGCACGAGGCAGAGTCGCGTTGCGGGTCCCCCCCAGGGCCTGAGGGTTTCGGGACCTAGGTGTAGTTCCCACGAAGGTTATTGACAAATAGAGAGCCCCTCTGTTCGGTTTGGGTGTGCAACCAACCAGACCGACAGGAGGCTCTCAATGCATGCTAAGGCGAAACTCACGCCGTTTGGACGACTGCTGCTGGTCCAGCGGGTTCAGCTTCAGGGATGGTCGGCGACCCGGGCGGCCGAGACGTTGGGGGTATCGCGGGCGACCGCCTACAAATGGATCGCGCGCTTTGCGGTCGAAGGGGAACGGGGACTGACTGACCGGTCGTCGCGGCCGCGCCATTGCCGCCAGGCGCTGGCGGCGGAGCAGGTGGCGCGGATCCTGGAGGCGCGCCGACAGCTCAAGCAAGGGCCGCATCGGCTCGCGCCCGTGCTGGGCCTTGGCCGCTCCACCATCTATGGCGTGCTGCGGCGCCACGAGCTCAGTCGCCTTCGAGATACGGACCGGATCACTGCCGTGCCGATCCGGTATGTCCGGGAGCGAGCGGGCGAGCTGCTCCACGTGGACACCAAGAAGCTGGGCCGCATTCCGGACGGAGGCGGTCATCGCATGTTGGGGTGGGCGGCTGGCCGGCCCCATGGCCACTGGGGTCACGCGGGGACCGGCTACAACTACCTGCACGTGGCGATCGATGATGCGACGCGCTACGCGGTGGTCCAGCTGCAACCCGACGAGTCCAAACAGAGTGCCGCCGACTCCCTCTTGGCCGCGGCGGCGGTTTTTGCCGAGCGCGGCGTGCGCATTGAGCGCGTCTTGACCGACAACGGGAGCGCCTACCGCTCGCGACCCTTTGCCGCCGCTATGGCGGCCGTTGGCGCTCGGCACAAAAAGACCCGACCCTATCGGCCACAGACGAACGGCAAGGCGGAACGCTTCATCAAGACCCTCATCGAGGAATGGGCCTATGCGCGCTTCTACCCCAACAACCAGGCTCGTTTGGACGCGCTTCCCGGGTGGCTAGATTTCTACAATCACCGCAGACCCCATACCGCGCTGAAGGGGCTCACGCCGGCCGCCGCGCTTGTCAACAACGTTGGTGGGAATCACACCTAGGGCGCCGGCTGACGCTGGCGAATGACCTCGTAAAGAAGGATCGAGCCGGCGACGGCGGCATTCAGCGAACCCACCTGGCCCAGCATCGGCAGGCGCACCAGCGCATCGCACTTCTTGCGCAGCAACTGGTGCATGCCCTCCCCCTCGGCGCCCACAATCAGCACCAGCGGGCGACGATAGTCGAAGTCGGTGTAGGGAATCGCCGCCTCGCCTGCGAGTCCGACGATCCAGAAGCCCAGGGCCTTGAGCGTGTCCGTGGCCTGGGCCAGGTTGGCGACACGGGCGTAGCGCAGGTACTCCGCCGCGCCAGCCGAGGCCTTGACCACAGACGGTGTCACCTCGGGAGAGCGATTGTGCGAGAGGACGATGCCACCGACGCCCGTCGCCTCCGCCGTCCGGCTCAGCGTGCCGAGGTTCTGGGGGTCCTGCAGGCTGTCGAGCATGAGCAGCACGGCATCGCCCCGTTCGGCGAGCGCCTCGCGCGCCATCGGCTCGAGCTCCCAGTACTTGCGCCGGGTGACATACGCCACCACTCCCTGGTGCGCCTCGGAATGGGCAATGTCATCGAGCTGGTGGCGGTCGGCCGATTCGATCGTCAGATCCCGCCCTGCCGCCAGCCGGCGGAGCTCCTTGAGCCGGGGCTCATCCCGAAGGCCCTCCGCCAGCAGCAGGCGACGCACCGGGCGACCGGCTCTGAATGCCTCCAGCACCGGGTTGCGGCCGTAGATGATGTCGGGAGGTCGAGGCACGGAGCCTACCGAAGGCGCTTCCAGCGGGTTCCGTCTTTGGTGTCATCCAGCTGGATCCCCATCGCCAGCAATTGGGCACGGATCTCATCCGAGCGGGCGAAGTCGCGCGCCTGCCGGGCCTGCTCCCGCTCGGCGATCAAGCGCTCGACCTCCGCGTCTACCGAGGCATCCGGGAACTCGATGACATCGAGGATGCGATTCGCATGCTGGAGGAAGGCCATGGCGCTGGCGCGTTCCTCCGGCGTGGCCTCCCCAGTTTCGATGCGCGGGTTGAACGTCTTGATGAACTCGAAGAGATGACCAACCGCAGCCGGAACGTTGAGGTCGTCATCAAGGGCGGCGTCCCAGCGGGCGCGCACCTCCGCTGTCGGTTCGGCGTCACCACTGACCGAGCCCAAGCGCACCGCAAACTCGCCGAGGCGCTTGACCGCGCTGTCGGCCCCCTTCAGGAGTTCCGGCGAAAACGCCAGCTGGCTCCGGTAGTGGGCCCCGGAGATGAGTGCGTATCGGATGGCGCGCGGCTGGTACCCCTCGGCGAGCACGTCGCGCAGGGTGGTGAAGTTCTTCAGCCGTTTGGACATCTTCTCGCCAACCGCATCCTGTAGGAATTCCGCGTGCAGCCAGTAGCGGGCGAACGGCCTCCCGGTTGCTGCCTCGCTCTGGGCGATCTCGTTCTCGTGGTGCGGAAAGATGTTGTCGACACCACCGGTGTGGATGTCGAAGCTCTGGCCGAGGTACTTCATGCTCATCGCGGAAC
The DNA here is from genome assembly GCA_030948145.1 of Candidatus Dormiibacterota bacterium. Classification (GTDB taxonomy): domain Bacteria; phylum Chloroflexota; class Dormibacteria; order CF-121; family CF-121; genus JALYYC01. Next base: position 211 of record JALZAV010000180.1, on the reverse strand, counting down.
ACTCGATATGCCAGCCAGGGCGGCCGGCCCCCAGCGGCGTCTCCCATGCCTGCTCACCGGCCTTGCGCGCCTTCCAGAGGACGAAGTCACGCGGGTCGTCCTTGCCATAGTCGTCGACGTCCACCCGGGCGCCCGCCTTCAGGCCGGCAGCATCGAGGTGCGCCAATGCGCCGTAGCGCGGAAACGTCGCGATGCGGAAGTACGTTGATCC
>JALZAV010000179.1 GCA_030948145.1 Candidatus Dormiibacterota bacterium | reverse complement strand
CCCTCCCAGGGTCGCGACCGGTGGTCCCGCCGGATTGGGGACCGAGCCCGCCGGCTGCTGGGTGGCGCCTGCCACGGGAACCAGGTTCAGCTCCTCCGCCAGGGCGCGGCTGTTCTCCGTGATCACGCTGAGGTAGTCGGCATGTTCGGCCGGCGAGAGGGCCTTCGAGTCGGCCAGGATGCTGCTAAAGCCGACGATCGCGTTGAGCCGCGTGTTGACCCGGTGGCTCTGTCCCGGGGTCAGCGGCCGAGAGGCGGCGTCCTGGGCGGTCCGGAGCCGGTCCTCCAGCGCGCCGACCTTCGCCCGGTGCGCCTCCTCGAGCTGTTCCAGCTGCAGCTGCCGCCGGCGCTGGCCATCCTCGGCGGCCCGCTCCGCCTGGTGCGCCTGCGCGAGCTCCGCGTTCAGGCGCCGGTTCTCTTCGGTCATCGCCTGGCGCCTCGCGGCCCATTCCTGCGAGGCGAGTTGGGCCCGTTCGACCAGCTTCGCGTACTGGGCCTGCGCCTCCGCACGAGACTTCTCGGCCACCGCGGCCGACTCCGTCGCCGCCCGCAGCCGGTCCCGGTCGCCGGCGAGGGTGGCTTCCAGCCGCTCCCGCTCCTCGGCTACCTGGATCTGTAGCACGGCGGCCTGCTGGCGGAGCTCGGCCGCCTCGCGCTCGGCGGCGGCGGACCGCTCCGTCAGCGCCAGTCGCGCCGTCGCCAGCTCGGCCTCGAGGGCCACCCGGCGCTTCTCCGCAACCTGGACGGCAGCGAGCAAGGCCTCGCGATCGGTGGCCCAGGTCAGCTGATGTGCCTGCAGCTCGTCGGCCAGGGTCGTCGCCTGCGCCAGCTGCTGCTTGATCTGGGCGGTCTCCGCCTCCTTGGCGGCGGCCCTTTCGGCGGCCAGCCGCACCTCGTCCTGCAGCCGTGACATCTCGCGAAAGGCCGCCGCGCTACGCTCGGTCGTCACGGTGTGGGCGCGCTTCAGCTCTTCGTAGACCGTACGGAGTTGTTCGCGATTGCTGACGGCGCGGCTCAGCTCGTCGGCGGCGCGCTGTTCCGTGGCTTCCAGGTCCCGCACGCGTCCCGCGAGCTGGTCCCGCGCTGCAACCAGTTCGTCCCGCTCGGCCTGCCAGCTGACCTGGGCCGCCGCCACTTCGTCGAGCTTCGCATCGAGGCCGACGATCTGGCTGACCCGGTCGGAGAGCGCGGCCTCATGGCGAGCCAGCCGGTCTTCCAGTTCGTGCCGTTCACGATCGCGGACCCTGATCAGGTCCTGGCGTTCCTTGAGGGCCGCCGCCAATTCCCGCCGAGCGTCGAGGATCGACCCTTCGAGCTCGATCCGGGCCTGCTGCTGGCGCCGGGACTCGTCAAGGCTCCTGCCATGCTCGGCCGTCAGGCGCTCGTGGGCGGCCTGGAGCGCCGCCATCGACTCCAGTGTTTGGGCCAGCTCGGCCTTGCCGGCGTTCAGCTGGGCATGTTGGTCGGCGAGCCTGGCGCTGAGCTGGTCCTCGAGAGCCTGGAGCCCGGCCAGGGCGCTCTGCGACTGCTTGAGCAGGTCCCCAAAGACCGGGCGTGGGGCGTTCTCGTCGGCCATGGACGCGGGTATAACGGGGGCAGGTCGCGATCATTGACACCGAGCTCAGGAATTCGCGGCGTGTAGCTCGACGATCGCGTACAGATCTGGCCGTAGGAAAGCCCGAATTCCAGCCGGGTAGCCTGAGACGATCGACACCGGGAGGACCCACCCCTCGACGGTTGAGGAGCGCTGGAAATCTTCGATCGTGTCGGCGAAGCATCGGCTCAATTCCACGGGGTCGATCCCGGTTGCCCGAAATCGCTCGGCTCGTTCGCCGGCAAACGCGGCGAATGCCCTGATGACACCAGCCGACGCCTGTTCGATCGTGTGGGAGGCAGGGGCGAGCCGGCCAGATCCGTCCTGCTCGGCCCTCGCCCGGTAGAGCGTATCGAGCGCCGGCCCGACGACGTCCGCCGCCTCGAAGCGAAGTTCCTGGATGGCGCGCAATTGCGTCGTCCGCGCTCCGGAAAGCCACCGGGTACGCGCCAGCGCGTCCCCGACGCCACAACGACCGAAGAAGCCGCGACCGCCACGATTGCGCTCCGCTCGCAAATGCTGGCAGGTCCACACCGGGGCGACTGCATCACCCTTGGAATCGGCCTCATACGTCAGGTGCGGCTGGTAGGCGGGACAGCTGCGAAATCCAGGCGGGAAAGGGCGTTCGTAGGGACATTCATCGAGCGACCGGCCGGCTGCCATCGTGCGTCCTATTGGCCGCAGGACGGATAGATGGGCGCCCGGACGGTAGTTTGCCACCGCCACGTACTCGACGGTGATCAGCCGCCCGTCCCGGCGACGCGCCTGGTAGACGCCCGATTGCTCACCCACGCCGATGAACGTCTTCCATAACTCCAGGGCATCCGGCCGTTGCAGCTCAGGGGTGATGTCCCAGACGCGCATCCGGAGCAGCTCCTCCCGCGAATAGTGCAGCAGGTTTACGGCCTGGTCGTTGACCTCGCTGAAGCGAGCCGCGTCGTCAGCCAGCAGGCTGGCCGCATCCAGCGGCAACTCCGGGCCTGGCCGCCCAGCCGTAAAAGCTGCGAAAGCCAATGCGGTAGCCGAGGGCGATGCGGTCACGAGGTCAGTATCCGCCGATCCCGCTCACCGTGCCGCCCCGTATTCGGCAAGCTGGTTGAGCGTCACGCGTTACGCTCGGATGGCGGAGATGATGCCCACCCCCCTTCGGGCCGACCCGCCGACCCCGGTCGAAGTGCGGTTCACCGATCTGGTGGTCGCGTTCGGCGGCGCCGTGCTGGGCGTCGTTGCGGCGTTCATCGTGCTCGCCGTCGTGGCCTACGCCGATCCCCGGGGCTATAAGGCCAACGCCGTTTCCATTCTCCTGATTGCGACGGTCATCATCTATGCAGGGCTGTTCCTCGGCATGCTGCGCTTCCTCCGCCGGATTCCCCATCCCGGCCGCTGGCTGGGCCTTCGGCGTCCGGCAATCTCCGACGCGTTCCTCGTCGTCGGCCTGCTGGTGGTCTGGTTCGTCGGCACGGGCATCATCGTCGCGATCATCACGGCAGCCATGAACCATGGCCAGCCCGTGCCGAGCAACGCGCGCGAGATGTTCAATAACCATTCCAATGCCATCGCCGTCCTCGGGCTCGCCCTGGTCGCAGCGGCGGTGGTGGCACCGATTTGCGAGGAGCTCTTCTTTCGCGGCATGCTCTACCGCTACCTGCTGCGCCGCTGGCCAGTCT
>JALZAV010000178.1 GCA_030948145.1 Candidatus Dormiibacterota bacterium | reverse complement strand
AGGCCGATGGTTGCGGCTCGACTCCCGCGACGCTCGCCGCCAGCGTAGCGGCCAGCCGCGACCGCAAGAAGCGCCAGCCAGAAGAGAAGGCCAAGGACGGATCCGGCGGCCCGCCCCGGTGCGTCCGTAAACATGGCGGTGCGCGTCGCCAGGAACTCTCCGACATCGGCGGTCCCTGCGAGCGAGACGGCCATCAGGCCGGCAAGCGCAGGTCTTGTCGCACTGAACTTCGTAGTCGCCACACCTTCATCGTGCCACAGGCCCGCACCCGACTCGAAGCGCTGCCCCGGCGGTAGACGGGCCGCCGGTGACCGGAATCGTCGATCCATAATGAATGGATGAGCGTGTTCAGCAGCAACCTGGCTGCATTTCTCGGCGTCTCGATGCTGGTGATCGCCTCCCCCGGACCCGACACAGCGCTCACGATCCGCAACACCTTGCTCGGCGGCCACCGAGCCGGGCGCTGGACCGCGGCGGGGGTCACGGGCGGTCAATTCATCTGGACGGTCGCGACCAGCGCCGGCCTGGCGGCGCTCATCATCGCGTCCGAACCGATCTTCACCGTCGTCAAGATTGTGGGCGCCGCCTACCTCGTCTTTCTCGGGCTGCAGGCGATCGTCGCGGCGATCCGAACTGGAGAGCGCGAGCCGGGCTTGCCCCAGCGCCAGGGCGACCGTCGGCTGCGGGCCAGAAGCGCATTCCGGCAGGGGATGCTGAGCAACCTCGGCAACCCGAAGATGGCCGTCTTCTTCTCCAGCCTGCTGCCGCAGTTCGTTGCCCACGGCCAGGCCACGTTTGCGCACCTGCTGGTGCTGGGTCTCCTGTTCAATGCCATGACGCTTGCCTGGCTCACTGCCTACGCGCTGGTCGTCGGCCGGGTCGGCGACGTTCTGCGCAAAGACCGAGTCCGTCGCAGCATGGAAGGCATCACCGGGCTCGTGCTGGTCGGGCTCGGTCTCCGGCTCGCGACCGAGCGCCGGTGATCAGGCGCTGAGGAACTCGACCAGCAGCGCGTTCAGGCGGTCGGCCCGATCGATCGGGATCCAGTGACTGCCCTCGAATCGCTCGTAGCGCCAGCTACCGGTGACACGCTCGGCTGATCGCCTCATCGCCGCTTCGGTGAGATAGAGGTCGCCCGTGCTCCAGATGCCGAGTGTGCGTGCCTGCACGGTCGGCAGGCCCGGGCCACCCCTGCCTCCGGCCAGCTGTTCGAGCCGCAGGTTGGCTCGGTACCAGTTGAGGCCGGCGGTCAAGGCGCCCGGTTCCGAGAGGGTCCTGACATAGGCGTCCGTGTCGGCGGCCCCGCCGAGGAACATGCGGAACAGTGCCCAGTCGTCGCGCTGGAGCAACGCCTCGGCCTCCTCGGACAGGAAGAGCAGGCGGTACCAGCCCTTTTGCAGATCCTCGAGCGTTGGTTTGCCGGCCCCCGGCGCCCCAACCGAGATCGCGACAAGCCGGTCCACCCGCTGCGGCGCGAGCATCGCCGTAAGCCAGGCAACGCCGGCACCCCAGTCATGCCCGACAACGTGCGCCCGCTCGATTCCGAGCGCGTCGAGCATACCGGTCACGTCCTTGACGATTGCCGGTAACCGGTAGTCGGTTACCGCGGCCGGCTTCGCGCTGCGGCCGCGGCCGCGAAGGTCCGGCGCGATCGCCCGAAAGCCGGCGGCGGTGAGCACCGGGACCTGCTTGCGCCACAGATCACCCGTGTCGGGAAACCCATGCAAGAGGATGACCGGCGTTCCGGAACCCTCGTCGCGAACGTGAAACTGGAGCCCGTTTACCTCCACCATCTAGCCCGTCGACACGTTCGCTGCCGTCAGCCGCTCGATCGCCTGGGCGATACGCCGCTGCCGCGTCTCCGCCCGCTTCGCCTGCTCGATCCACTCGACGTACTCCTTGCGCTGCGTGTAGGCGAGTTTCTCGAAGGCGGTGCGCGCCGCGCGGTTCTCCGCGAACGCCCTCGCCAGATCGTCCGGGACGCTGACGGTCCGTTCAGCCAGGTCCGGCTCGATCACGATCGCGACGCGGTCGCCGATCGACTTCCCGATCGCTGCTCGCGTTGCCTTGTGGACACCAAGCACATGTCTGCCGCCACCCATCGGCGCGACCGAGCTCTGCAGCGGATGGCCGTCGATCGTGCCCTTCACGCGCAGCTGACCTTTCGTTCCGAATACCTCGACCACGTCGAAGGGCACCGTCACAAACGCGCCACCTCCGCGCCCTTCCATGATGGGCGCCTCGAATCGTTGTGGCCGCGTGCCTGACTTCATTTCCGTGCGGTGTCAATCCTACGTTCCAGCATCGCCTTCAGATTGGCCAGGTCCTTGTGGTTCGCCCGTCGCATCGCCGCGGCCATCAGCGGTGCCGCGATGCCGGCAAAGCCGCTCGGCTCGCCCCGATTACGAAGCGTCATCCGGGTCTGCCCGGCGTCAAGCAGCGGCAGCCGGAAGGCGGCAGACTGTAGCCATGTCGATCTGGCGCAGACCAGGCGGCCGGCTCGAGATGGCCGGGTATGTCACGGCGGTGCTCGGGCCCGTGGTCCTGACCGCGATCGTGGCCCGGGCGGGGCCTGACGAGCGGTACTACATCTTCCTCTACATGGGGCTGGTGGCGGTGGCCGCGGTGATCAGCGGCCTCTGGGCCGCCCTCCTGACCGCGATGATCAGCTTTCTCCTCGTCGATTACTTCTTTGTCCCGCCGACCGGACGGCTCACCATCGCGCAGCAGCGCGATCTGGTCAACCTGGCCATCTTCGTCGCGACTGCCGCGGTCGTCGGAGGGCTCGCCTCCAACCGTCGGGGCGCGTACCTCCGGGCTGAGCAGCTCGCTCGCCAGCTGGAGCAGCTGAACGCGGAGCTCACCCGCATGAACCGCGAACAGGCCGAGGTTGCCGAGGCAGCTCTACGCCTGGCCCGCAGCGAACGGGAGGTGACCGATCGACGTGAGCTTCTGGCCAACGTGTCCCACGACCTGCGTACGCCGATTGCGACCATCCTGACCGATAGCACGAATATGCTGCGCACCCAGCAGATGAACGCCTCGGTGAGGAACCGGCTCGAATCGATTGCGAGCGACGCACGTCGGCTCAACCGGCTTGTCTCGGACATGCTTGATATGGCCAGTATCGAAGGCGGAGCGCTGCACCTGATGCTCGAGCCGGTGCAGTTGAGGGATGCGATCATCGCCGCAGCTGACCGGCTGCACCGGGGCTCTCCCGACCGGCCCATTCAGTGGACGCCCGATGATGACGTGATCAGTGTCCTGGCTG
>JALZAV010000177.1 GCA_030948145.1 Candidatus Dormiibacterota bacterium | reverse complement strand
GGTGGCCGACACGGAGGCCTCACCCGTCTCCGACTCACCGACGACGGCAAAGCCGTCGGTCGCCTCCACCACCGCTCGGGCAGCTTCCCGGAACGGCGCCTGGTCGTCGACGATCAAGACTTTGACGTTCATTGCTGCTTCACCTGCTAACAGGATGGCATCCAGGCAGCAGGAACGAAAGGATGCTGGCACCACCGCTGAGGACGGGACTGCCGCCGCCCCCCGCCGCCAAGGCCCTATTCTGTCACCGTGCCAATTCGGGTGGTCTTCGCGGACGATAACTACCTGTTACGCGAGGGGGTGAAGGAGCTGATCGCCACCCAGCCCGAGCTGAACCTGGTCGCCACTGGCACCGACTTCGACACGCTGCTGGCCGCCGTCGAGGCCCACATGCCCGATGTCGTGATCACGGACATCCGGATGCCGCCGACCGGGACCGACGAGGGGATCCGGGCGGCCGAGCGGATCCGGGCGCAGCATCCCGAAATGGGGGTCGTGGTCCTCAGCCAGTTCGCCGAGCCCGAGTACGCGCTGATGCTCCTGGAAAAGGGCGCCGCCGGCAGAGCTTATCTCCTGAAGGAGCGCGTATCGGACATCGACCAGCTTGTCAATGCCGTCCGCGAGGTCTCAAAGGGCGGCTCAGTGATCGACTCGAAAGTGGTTGAAGGCCTGGTTGCTGCCCGGACGCGCAAAGCCGATTCGCCACTGCAGCAGCTGACTCCGCGCGAGCACGAGGTCCTGGCGGCGATGGCCGAGGGCAAGAACAACGCAGCAATCGCCGCCCGGCTCTTTTTGACCGAGCGCGCCGTCGAAAAGCACATCAATGCCATCTTTTCGAAGCTGGGCCTGGCGGAAGAGAAGGATGTCCACCGCCGAGTCAAGGCGACGCTTCTCTTTCTGTCAGAGAAGAGCTAGCCCGGCCTTCCAACCATGTGATGTAGCGGTCGGCCGATCGGTTGATCGCCGCCTTTCCATCTCGGTCCATGACGCGGTCCCACCAGCCGCCGTAAACGCGGTCGAAAGGGTACGGCCGAACGGACGAGACGATTCGCGTCACCTCGGCTGCCGACAGCGGGATCACGTTCGGATAGCTGCGCATGAAGCTGACGAACCGCCGATCGGCGACCACCGTAATCGAGTCGCCCGTCAGAAGCGCACCACGGCCATCGGCACCCGCTGCCCAGTGGAGCACCGCGCTGCCCTCGAAATGACCGCCGGTCTGGATCAGCGTTAGGCCAGGTAGTGGCTCGAGCGTCCCCTCCCAATGCTTGACGACGGGGTCGGGTCGCATCACCCATTCCCGATCAGCCGCCGGAATGTATATCGGCGCGCCCCCGAAGGCATGACTCCACTCGACACAGACACCGTAGAAATGTGGATGGGACATCGCGATCCCCTGAAGGCCACCGCGGTCACGGACCGCCGCGATCCCGGCCTCATCGACGAACCCGAGACAGTCCCAGAGAACGTTGCCCTTGTCTGTCTGCACAAGCAGGGCGCGCTGCCCGATTCCGACCTGCGGTTTCGCCCCGACCCCGATCAGCCGCGGCTCGAGGTCCCGCACCTCGATCGCGTGGCCCTCCGCCCTCAGTTCCGCTAGGGTTGCCCACTCCTGGCCCTGCGGCGGGACATACTGCCGCTCGTCATCGCAGATGGCGCAGTGCGACGGCGGCGCCTCACTCGGGGCCTGCTGCACGCCGCAGGTTCGGCAGACGTAGGGCTCCACCATCTGCACCTAGCGCAGCCGTTGCTCTGATCCGCGAATCATCTAAGCGGACACCAGGGCCGCGATGCGGTAGGCCTGGACCGGAGCGTGACGCCCCTTCACGAGGGCGGGGGGCAACGCCTCCGCCACAGCCGGATTCCCCAGTGCCTGGTAGGTCGGCTCGCTCAGGATTGTCTCTCCCGCCGTCGCGAACTGCTGCAGCCGCTGGCATAGGTTCACCGCGTCGCCAACGCAGGAGTATTCGATGCGCTCTTCCGACCCGAGCAGTGCGGCCGCGATTTGGCCGGTCGAGAGTCCGATGCCGAGGTGGAACGGCGGCAGGCGCTCACCCGCCCAGCGTGCATTGACGCGCGCCTGACCTTCGTGCATCATGCGCGCGGCGCTCAGCGCTCGCGCCGCGTGATCCTCCTGCGGCAGCGGCGCTCCGAAGACCGCCATCACCGAATCGCCGACGAACTGCATCACCGTCCCACCCTCATCGAGCACGGCGCGGTTCATCTCGGCGCGGTGCTCGTTCAGCTGATGCGCGAGCACGGTCGGGTCGGCATCCTCGGCAATCGTCGAGTAGCCCCGGATGTCCGACATCAGCACCGTCACGGTCAGCGTCTCGGTCTCGCCAATCCGGCGACCCTCACGGCGCAGCTTTTCGGCAATGCCGGTTGGCAGGAGGCGGCTCAACGACTCCCCCTGCTCCTCCCGATCGACGATCGCCTGGTGGAGCAGCTTGAGGCGGCGGAGTGCCCCGGCGCGTCCGGCGCTCGCGCCCTGGGCAAGCTTCAGGAACAGCTTCTCCAGCGAATCAGAAATATCCGCGGGTGTAGTCTTGCGGGCCACGGCGATCGCCTTGATCGGGCGGCCTTCGGCCAGCATCTGGAGGAGGTCTTCCTCGATCGGGTCGAGATCGCTCCCCTGGCTGGCGGGTTGAACCAGCGCTTGCACGATCTTCGGGTCAAGCATCGAGCCGCCGGTGGTGACCTCGCGGATCGCCCGCACCAGCTGGTCGCCCTCGGCGACGCGATCCTTGAGCAGGTAGGCATAGCCGGCCGCCCCCTCACTGAGCAGCGCGATCGCCAGGTCGGGCTCGTCGTATTGGGAGAGGATCACGATGCCGGTGCCTGGATGGCGTTTCCGCACCTGCTTGGCCGCCTCGATCCCCTCACGCTGGAACGTCGGGGGCATCCGAATGTCGGTCACGACGACCTGTGGGGCGGCCGCCTCCGCGCCGGTCACCAGGCCCTCGTAATCGCCGGCCACGCCCACCACCTCGATATCGGCAGCCATCCCAAGCAGGGCCCGTACGCCTTCGCGCACGATCAGGTTGTCGTCAGCCAGGAAAACGGTGATCCGGGGTTGAGCCACGGGCTCCACTTTCGGGCCTCAGCTCCTGTCGGTCAAGTGAGGACACCACCGGACTGGCGGGGGTGCTGGCCACCCGCCACCAAGCCGGTTCCCACGCTCGACGGCGCGTATCGGCTGGCGTAAGGTCATGATGCACCGAACCAGATTCACAGGAGGTAGCGGCCGTGCGTATCGAATCCTCGATCACCTCGATCTCGTGGATCCCCTCGGAGGCGATTCCCGGGCTGATGAAGATGCCGTTCGAGATCGGCCTGGGAC
>JALZAV010000003.1 GCA_030948145.1 Candidatus Dormiibacterota bacterium | reverse complement strand
AATTGAGCAGCCCGATTGTAGCAGACAGATGTTCGGCTGCCGTGCGCGCTTCTGCCTCGGCTTTCTTCTCGTCCCGGTGCGAAAACGTGGCCAGGATCAGCTCGCTGAAGGGCGGGAAGTTGAAGCGTCGTCGGATCTCCAGCTCTTCGCGAAAGAAGCCCCGGTAATCGTGGTAGCGGGCGTGCCGCACCGCCGGATGCTCCGGCGTGTAGGTCTGGATGAAGACCTGGGAGGCGCTCGAACCGCGGCCCGCGCGGCCGGCCACCTGGGTGAGGAGGCTGAAGGTCCGCTCGGAAGATCGGTAGTCCGGGAAGTGCAGGCTGGTATCGGCGTTGACCACGCCGACGGTCGTCACCTCGGGAAGGTCGAGGCCTTTGGCGACCAGCTGGGTACCCACCAGCACGTCCGCCTCGCCACGCACCATCTGCTCGAAGATGAGGTCAGCCGCCTCCGCCGTTTTCATGACGTCTCGATCCAGCCGCAACACACGCGCGCCCGGAAAGAGCTTGCGCACCTCCTGTTCGATGCGCTCCGTCCCAATCCCGAAGCTCTTGATGAAGCGGCTGCCACACTCCGGGCATTTGCGCGGCAGCGGCTCGCTGCTCCCGCAGTAGTGACATTGCAGCCGGCCCAGCGAGGCGTGATAGACGAGGGCGACGCTGCAATGGGGGCACTCGCGCACCTTGCCGCAATCGCGGCAGAGCACGAAGGTCGCCAACCCACGCCGATTCAGGAACAGGATGGATTGGTGATTGCCTGTCAGGGCCTCACCGATCCCATCCTGCAACGCCCGGCTGAGCGGGCTGAACTGCTCCGCCTGGATCTCGCGGCGCATGTCGACGACGGTCACCGGGGGCAGGCTCCGTCCGAGTGCGCGATGGGGTAGCTCGAGGAGACGGTCCCTCCCCTCGACCGCTCGGGCGTAGGTGACGACGCTGGGGGTGGCGCTGCCCAGCACCAGCGCCGCCCGCGTCTGATCCGCCAGCCAGCGGGCGACGGTGGGCGCGTGATAGCGCGGGATGCGTTCCTGCTTGAACGCGGACGACTCCTCCTCGTCGATGACGATCAGCCGCAGCCGCGTCAGGGGCGCGAAGACTGCCCCACGCGGCCCGATGACGATGTCCGCTTCGCCGCGGCGGATCCGCCACCACTCCGCCGCCCGTTCCGCCTCCGTCAGGCCGCTGTGCAGGACGGCGAGCCGGCCGGGAAAGCGTGCCCCGAAGCGCGCCACGGTCTGGGGCGTCAGCGCGATCTCGGGGACAAGCGCCAGTCCCTGGCCCCCGTCCCGGAGCACCTGGTCGAGCAAGGCGAGGTAGACCTCCGTCTTTCCGCTCCCGGTCACGCCGTGGACGAGGAAGACCTCCGACTCCTGGCGGCGGAGACTGATCGCGATCCGCTCCATGACGGCGTGTTGGGCCGGTTCCAGCTGGACGGGCGCGATGGCAGGGCCTGTCCCGGCGCCGAGAATGCGGCTCCGGCGCCTGCGGGTCCCCGGCTTCCGAACCACCCGACGGACCCGCGGAGGGACAGCGGCGCGGATCACCTCGTCGAGCGGCACCATGTAGTGGTCCGCGACCAGCGCGGCGAGCTCGACAAGCGTTCGCGGCAGCACCGGCTCCGCGTCGACGACCGCCTCGATCGCTTTGAGCTCTATCACGCCAGGGACACGATCGAGGGCGCAGACAAAGCCGGTGACGCTGCGGCGGCCGAATGGCACCCGGACCTGCTGGCCGATCTGGACCTGGCCTTTGAGCGCCTCCGGGATCAGATAGTCGAAAAGCCCGGTCTGGCTCCCGACCCTGACGTCCACGGCCACATGCGCGATGAGCCGGGACGCGACCTCAGGATCGTGGGTGACGAGTTGCATCGATCGCGTCCCAGATTCGTTCCGCGACCTCCCATTTCGGCAGACGCGGAACCTCGATCGGCGCGCCCGTAGGCGCCAGGATCGTCACCGCGTTGTAATCGCTGCCGATCCCCTGCTCCTTGTGGCCGACGTCATTGGCGACGATCAGGTCGAGGTCCTTGTGCGCGAGCTTCTGCCGCGCGCCTGACTCGAGCTTCTCGGTTTCGGCAGCAAACCCAACCCGGAAGAGCCCATTGCGCCGGCCGAGCTGCTGCAACACGTCGAGATTCGGACGCACGGTCAGTGTCAGCGGCTCGTCGGTGCGATGGAGCTTGGACGGGGCGACCTTATCGGGCGCGTAGTCCGCCACCGCCGCCGCCATGACCAGGATGTCCGCCTCACGGGTGGCCGTCTCGAGCTCCGCCAGCATCTCCCTCGCGCTGGTAACCGGGATTTCCTCGATCCCTTCCAGGCCGGCCGGGACGGTCGTGACCAGCGTCACGCTGGCACCGCGAGCCGCGGCGACCTCCGCCAGGGCGCGGCCCATCTTGCCGCTGGAGAAGTTGCCAATGTAACGCACCGGATCGAGCGCCTCTTTGGTCCCGCCCGCACTGACGACCACTCGCACACCGAGCAGGTTGTGGCGGCCGTGCAGCGCGGCCTCGATGGTTGCTGCGATCCGGGCGGGCGCCGCCAGCCGCCCGACGCCGGACTCGCCGGAGGCCAGGCGCCCCGTCGCCGGCATCACGATGATTGCGCCCCGTTTCTCCAGTGTCCGCCGCTGCTCCTCGGTCGCCGGGTGGGTGAACATCCGGTCGTGCATCGCCGGCGCCAGCACCAGGGGAGCCCGGCTGGCCAGCACCGTCCCGGTGAGGATCTCGTCCGCCAGCCCGATCGCCAGCTTGGCCATCGTATTGGCCGTGGCCGGGACGATCGCGATCAGCTCCGCCCACTGCGACAGCTCGATGTGTGGCTCGCCGGTGCCCTTGGCCTCGAGCCAGTCGCAGGCCACCGGGTGATAGGAGAGGGCCTCGAACGTGAGGGGCGCGATGAAGCGGGTCGCCTCCGGCGTCATGATCACCCGGACCTCGGCCCCCTGCTCGGTCAGCAGGCGAAGCGTCTCGATCGCTTTATAGGCGGCAATCCCGCCGGTGACGCCGAGGGCAAGCCGGCGGCCGCGGAGCCGGCCACCTGTGCTCATGTCCGGGCGTGGCGCCGCTCGCGTTCCGCCGCGATCGTCTGCAGGATCTCGTCTGCGGTCTGCTCCACGTCCCGGTTGCACACGACATGCTCGTAGTCTTTCGCCAGCCCGAGCTCGACCAGCGCTTCCCGCTGGCGGACCGCCACCGCGGCAGGAGACTCGGTGTTGCGGCCGGTCAGCCGGTTCAGCAATTCCTCGACCGATGGCGGCGTGATGAAGATGAACAGCCCGTCGGGCTTGCGCCGGCGGACGAAGCTGGCGCCCTGGACGTCGATCTTCAGGATGATGTCCTCGCCCCGCTCGATCGCCTCCTCGACGCGCCGGCGGGAGGTCCCGTAATAGTGGTCATAGACCTTGGCCCACTCGAGGAATTCCCGCTGCTCGATCAAGCGGAGGAACTCCGGTTCGCTGACGAAGCTGTAGCTCTGGCCGTCGACCTCACCCGGGCGGGCCGGCCGCGTAGTGTAAGAAACCGAATATTTCAGGTCGGGCGCGATCTGAAAGAGACGGCGCAGCACGGTGTCCTTCCCAACGCCACTCGGCCCTGAGATCACGATCAGGAGGCCGCTGCCGGGGTGGCGCATATTCACCGCATTGTACGGCTCGATACGGAGCGCCACGCCGTCTCGAAGTCATCAGGCGGAGGGGTGGTCCAGCTCATCACCTCGTCAGAGCGGGGATGCCTCAGGGTGAGCACCTCGGCATGCAGCGCGGGCCGGCCGATCACCGCCGAGCGCCGGCCGTAGATCGGGTCGCCGAGCACCGGGTGATGGATGTAGGCGAGGTGCACGCGAATCTGGTGCGTCCGGCCGGTGCCGAGCCCGATCTCAAGCAGCGTGTGGCCGGGGGCCAGGGCCAGCCGCCGAAGCTCACTGACCGCGGAGCGTCCGTCCGCCGTGACCGCCATCCGCTGGCGGTGCTTGGGATCCCGGCCGATCGAGGCCTCGATGCGGGCGCGCTCCTCAGGCAATTCGCCGACGGCAATCGCCCGGTATTGCCGGTGCATGGTCCGGCGCTGCAGCTGGCGGCTGAGGTTGCGGTGCGCCTCGTCGTTGCGCGCCACGACCATCACACCCGACGTATCGCGGTCGAGCCGGTGCACGATCCCGGGCCGCTCGACGCCTCCAATCGACGACCAGGACGGGGCCCGGGCGAGTAAGCCGTGCACCAGCGTCCCGGTCGCGTGCCCCGGTCCGGGATGGACGACCAGGCCTGCAGGTTTGTCGATCACGAGCAGGTCCTCGTCCTCGAACAAAACGTTCAGGCGCATCGGTTCGGCAGTCAGCGTCGTCGCCAGCGTGGCGGGTACGTCCCAGCTCAATCGGTCGCCTGCGCGTAGTCTCGTTCCCGCGCGCGCCGGCTGATCGTTGTGCTGGACATAGCCGTCGGCAATCAGGCGTTGGATCCGGGACCGGCTGAGGTCAGGGATGAGCTCGGCAAGGTACTGGTCGAGACGTGGCGAGGCGGCCGGGACGACGCAAACCTGCTTTCTTTCGCTCACGCGCGGCGCGCGTGCCCACTCCGCAGGAGCCCGCCCAGCACCAGGACGACCACGCCGATGCTGATGCACGAATCCGCGATGTTGAAGATCGGCCAGTGCGGCACCTGGATGAAGTCCACGACCGAGCCCTTGACCAGGCGGTCATAGGCGTTGGCGACGGCGCCGCCGAAGACGAGCGACAGTCCTAGTCGAGCCGACCAGTCTCCGGCGGGCAGCCGCCAATAATAGATGAGGATTCCCGCGAGCACCACGACCGATACGGCGAGAAATCCGAGTGTGAAGCGCTGGAAGAGTCCGAAGGCCGCCCCGCTGTTCCGGGTCACGGTGAGAAACAGCACGTGATCCAGGACCTGGCGCGGCCCATATGGAACCCCGAAATGGCGCTCGACGTACAGCTTTGTGATGCGGTCAACGAGGATGACCACCGCGGCAATCGCCGCCAGGAACGCGTAGCTCCTGGCCTTACGCAGCGTGAGCCACCCGGGCAACGCTCACGGCCAGTTCGTTTCCTTCGATTCGCAGCGTCTCGCTCGAGGCCCCATCGGGGGCTGCGCCGCGGGTGACAGCCACGGCCAGCGCCTCGGTGGCGATGAAGTCCCGCCAGCGCTCGATCGCGGCGACGAGCGGCCCTTCGCCGTCGTAGGTGAGGCGGATCCTATCTTCGACGGAGAAGCCCGACTGTTTACGAAGTTCCTGGATCTTGCGGATCAGGTCGCGGGCCAGGCCTTCGAGCTTCAGCTCCTCGTCAATCTCGGTATCGAGTGTCAGCGCCCCGCCGTCTCCGCCGTAGCTGGCACTCTTGATGTTCAACTCCTCGAGGAGGATGCCCTCGAGCTCAGGCCGAAGCGGCCGGTCCGCGATCCGGACGCCGCGCAAGGGCTGGCGGACCTTGATGCCGGCGGCGTTGCGGGCAGCGAGACCGTTCGCGACCAACCGCCGAACGGTGGCCATCTCCTGCCGCAGTGGTTCGTCCGCCCAGGAGGCCTCCACGACTGGCCAGTCGCAGAGATGCACGCTATCGGGCCTCCCCCCCTTCCCCGCCGCCAGGTTCCGATACATCATCTCGGAAAGAAAGGGCATGAAGGGCGCCAGGAGTTGCGTCAGGCTCACCAACACCTGGTAAAGCGTCTGGTAGGCGCAGCGCTTGTCCTGGTCGGATTCCGACTTCCAGAAGCGCCGCCGGGACCGGCGCACGTACCAGGTGGAAAGGTCCAGTACGAACGCCTCGAGGCGGCGGGCCGCGGTCGGCGGGTCATAAGCATCAAGTGCCTTCTGGACTTCGGCGATCGTCGAGCCCAGCTCCGCGAGCAGCCAGCGGTCGAGGGAGGCCCGGTCGGTCACCGGCACATCCGGCCCGTCAGGCCGGAACCCGTCGAGTCGCGCGTAATTGGCAAAAAATCCATAGGTGTTCCAGAGGATCAACAGAAAGCGTCGCACGACGTCCTGCACCGCGCTCAGGTCGAACCGGTAGTCGTTCCCAATTGCCACCGCACTGAAGAAATACCAGCGTGTAGCGTCGGCGCCGAACTTGTTCATGACCTCCATCGGGTCGACCGAGTTCTTCAACGACTTGCTCATCTTGCGGCCCTGCTTGTCCAGCACCGTCCCGTTCACGATCACGTTCTTGAACGCCGGCTGGTCGAAAAGGAGGGTGCTGATCGCGAGCAGGCTGAAGAACCAGCCCCGGGTCTGGTCGAGGCCCTCGGCGATGTAATCGGCCGGGAACCGCTGCTTGAACAGCTCCTGATTTTCAAACGGGTAGTGATACTGCGCGACCGGCATGCTCCCGGAATCGAACCAGACATCAATCAGGTCGGGGACGCGGCGCATCACCCCCTGGCATTTCTCGCAGGTGAGGGTCACCCGGTCGATGTAGGGCCGGTGCAGGTCGTCCTGCAGCGTCAAACCGATCTCGGCGACCGAGCCGACGCAGCGCTGCTGCCCGCATTGCTCGCAGACCCAGATGGGCAGCGGCGTGCCCCAGTAGCGCCAGCGCGACAGTGACCAGTCAACCAGGGTTTCGAGCCAGTTGCCCATCCGGCCCGTGCCCACGAATGGAGGGATCCAGTTCACCTGCCTGTTGTTGCGGATGAGCTGGTCCTTGACCGCGGTGGTCTTGATGAACCACGAGGTCAGCGCGTAATAGAGGAGCGGCGTGCCGCACCGCCAGCAGAAGGGATAGGTGTGGCGGATCGTCTCTGCCCGGTACATGAGCCCGCGGGCGGTGAGGTCATCGATGATTTTTGGGTCGGCCTTCTTGACGAAGAGGCCCGCAAACGGTTCGACCGCGGGCATGAACTTGCCCTGCAGGTCGACGACGTGGCGGACTGGGATTCCCTTCTTGAGGCAGAGTTCGAGGTCGTCGACGCCGTAAGCGGCGGCGGTGTGGACGATGCCGGTCCCGTCCTCGACCGAGACGAAGTCAGCGTCAACCACGTAGAAGGCCGGCTTGTCCGGGAGCAGGTAGCGGTAGAGCGGCTTGTACCGTTTGCCGAGTAGTGAGCGGGCATCAAGCTCCGCCTCGACC
Organism: Candidatus Dormiibacterota bacterium; assembly: GCA_030948145.1. Lineage (GTDB taxonomy): Bacteria > Chloroflexota > Dormibacteria > CF-121 > CF-121 > JALYYC01. The sequence goes on along the minus strand of JALZAV010000003.1, from coordinate 86,789 downwards.
TCGTACTCACCCTGCAGAACCGAGAGTCGCGCTTTCGCGAGGATCAGGTGATCTTCGCCCTGACGAACCCGAACGTAGGGGATCTCGAGACCGACCGCCAGTGCGACGTTTCCGGGCAGCGTCCAGGGCGTCGTCGTCCAGGCGAGGAAGTAGGTCCTCGGCTCGTCTTCGAGCTCGAACTTTACGAATACCGACGGGTCCTCGGTGTCGTCGCGATAGCCCTGGGCGAGCTCGTGACTCGACAGTGGTGTCTGGTCGCGGGGGCAGTACGGCACAACCTTGAAGCCCTGGAACAGCAGCTGCTTGTCCCAGATCTGCTTGAGGATCCACCAGACGCTTTCCATGTAGGTGGTGTCGAGCGTCCGGTAGGCCTTGTCGAGGTCCACCCAGTAGCCCATCCGCTCGGTCACCTCGGTGAACTGCCCGATGTACTTAAAGACGCTCTCGCGGCACAGCTTGTTGAAGGCCTCGACGCCATATTTCTCGATGTCCTGCTTGCCGGTGAACTTGAGCTGCTTCTCCACCTCGATCTCGACGGGCAGGCCATGCGTGTCCCAGCCGGCCTTTCGGTCGACATAGAAGCCGCGCATGGTCTTGTAGCGGGGGAAAAGGTCCTTCAGCGCTCGCGCCAGGACGTGGTGAATTCCGGGAAGATTGTTCGCCGTGGGCGGACCTTCGTAGAAGACGAAGGCGGGCTTCCCCTCCCGCTGCGTCAGGCTTCGGTGGAAGATATCCCGCTCCTTCCAGAAGCGCAGGACGTCCATTTCCAGCTCCGGAAAGTTGACACGCGTGGATACCTCCTCGAACATGGTCGCCAATTCTAGTGGGAAGGAATCAGGCGAGGAACTGTCCCACCACGTAAAGGACCACGATCGCGATCATGGGCGAGAAATCGACGCCCATACCGCTGGGGATGATCCGTCGCAGCGGGGCGAGCACCGGCTCGGTCACGTCCACGAGGAAGCTCATCACCGCGCTTCGGAAGTCCCGAACGAACCATGAGGCGGCTGCCCGCGCCACGATGGCCGTGATATAGAGGTAGACCAGCACCTGGGCAAAGCTGTGCAGGTAGCTGACGACCGTCTGGATCGGACTCACCGTGCCCCAAAGAGCGCGCGGCCCAGTCGCAGCATGGTGGCGCCCTCCTCGATCGCGACGCCGTAGTCCTCGCTCATCCCCATGGAAAGGATAGGCAACGGGATGGCGAGCCGCTCCACCAGCTCGGTCCGCAATCCGGCCAGGCGCTGGAAAATCGGGCGCGCCTGCTCCGGGTCTTGGGATTGGGGGGCAACCGTCATCAGGCCTCCCAACCGCAATCGAGCCGAGGTGCCGACCGCGTCCGCGATCGCCATCAGGTCGGAGGGAAGCGCTCCGGTCTTTTGCGGCTCCTCGCCGACGTTTACTTCGATCAACACGTCGAGGGCACGCGTAAGTCGCTGGTCGAGCGCCTGCACCAGCTCGAGGCTGTCGATCGACTGCACCATGGCAAAGTGCCCCTCGATGAAGCGCACCTTGTTGCGCTGGAGATGGCCGATCAGGTGCCACGCCACCTGGTCCTGGCCGATCGACTCGATCTTCGGCATCGCCTCCTGGACTCTGTTCTCTCCAAGGACGCGCAAGCCGGCGGCGATCGCCTCCTGGATTCGCGAGACGGGGAGCGTCTTGGTCACGGCCAGAATCGAGACATCACCGGGATTCCGACCGGCGCGGGCAGCATGCGCGTCGATCGTCGACCGGACGCGGGCCAGGTTGTCGGCTAGCGTCGCTCGCCCTGGCTCACGGGGCCACGATCGCTGCGAGGAAGCGTCCCTCGCGACCCCCACGGTGTGAAAACCAGCGTGGGTCCTCCCTCGTGCACCAGCCGGTCGACTCGATCGCGTCAGCCGGCACGCCGGCATCCTCGAGTTGGAGGCGGATCGAGCCCGCCAAATCGAGATGGGGCTTGCCGTCGATGTCGGACAAATAGCGGTCTTCGCGACCATAGCGCCGGACAAATTGATTGGCCACATCACTGCCGACCTGGTAGCAGCTCGAGCAGATGCCCGGCCCAATCAGCACCTCGAGGTCCTCCGGGTCGCTGCCATACGCAAGGTGCATCGCCTGGACCGTCTGCGTCGCGACCCCTGCAAGCGTGCCTCGCCAGCCGGCATGCGCCGCCGCCACGACGCCCAGCGGGCGGTTGAGGAAGAACACGGGAAAGCAGTCGGCATGATAGGTCACGAGCGCCTGGCCTGGCACGTCCGTCGCCAGGGCATCGGTTCCGAAGACGCACTGGCTCCCCTCCGGCGTGGCCCGGTGAAACGCCCGCACGAAGGCGCCGTGCTCCTGCACGGTGAACAGCGCCCGGCCGGGGTCGAAGCCGATCTCGTGGGCCATCCCGTCGCGCCGGCGCAGCACGGCGTCCGGGTCCGTTGCGCCCGTCAGGCCCATCGAGCCTAGCGCGGTCGTCGAGTATCCGTGCGCGACCTCGAACCCGGGGTGGCGCACGACGGTCGCGAGCTCGAGCGCGTCGATGGTCAGACTCGCTTTTCGCGGCTCAGTAGCTGGTCGATCTCGTGCTTGACTTCCTGCAGGTCCATGAAGGATCGATAGACCGACGCGAAGCGAATGTAGGCGACCTCATCAAGGGCCCGCAACTTGTCCATGACCAGCTCGCCGACCTCCCGGGAGGGAATTTCGACTTTCCCCTTTGTCCGGAGCTCGGCTTCGATCTCGTCCACCACGCGCTCCACCGCGCTGGGGGAAATTTCCCGCTTGGTGGTGGCCTTCATCAAGCCGGAAAACAGCTTCTGCCGGTCGAAGTCCTCGCGCCGCCCGTCCTTCTTCATGACATAGAGCGGCACTGTCTCGATCCGCTCGTAGGTGGTGAATCGCTTGGTGCACTCCAGGCACTCCCTTCGGCGCCGGATCGACTCCCCGGTATCGGAGTCCCGCGAATCGACGACTTTCAGGTCGTCATGACCACAATATGGGCACTTCATTCAGCGCAAGTATCCCACATATTGTGGCGCGAGAAGGGACGCAAGGGGCGGGAAGGGGCGCCCCTTGCGCAGGTTAGCGGCGTCCGCGAAGAAACGCGGGGATGTCGAGGTTGGACGGATCGAAGGCTCCCTTGTAGGCGGGGACTTCCTCCGCCGGCGCGGGCCGGCTGTACTGCTCCTCGATCTCCCGACCGGGCTCGATCCCGGAAACGAAGCCGGTGGCGACGACCGTGATCTTGACCTCGCCCGACATCTTCTCGTCGATGACGGTGCCGAAGATGATGTTGGCATCCTTGTCGGCCGAGGCGCGCACGATCTCGGCGGCTTCGTTGACCTCGTGCAGCGTGAGGTCGGTCCCGCCCGTGATGTTGAAGAGGATGCCCCGGGCGCCGTCGATCGACGTCTCCAGCAACGGACTGGCGACCGCATCGCGGGCCGCATCCGCCGCCCGCTGGTCGCCACTGCCGAAGCCAATACCCATCAACGCGGCCCCCTGGCCCGACATGACCGCCTTGACGTCGGCGAAATCGAGGTTGATCAAGCCCGGCTGGACGATCAGGTCCGAGATGCCCTGCACGCCTTGCCGCAGGACGTCGTCAGCGATTTTGAGCGCCTCGGTGAAGGGAACCTTCTTGTCCGTCACGTCGAGCAACCGCTGGTTCGGGATGATGATCAGGGTGTCGACCTTCTCGCGAAGGGTCGTGGCGGATTCTTCGGCGATCGCCCTGCGCCGCGTGCCTTCGAACGTGAACGGCTTGGTGACGACGCCAATCGTCAGCGCTCCATTGTTCCGGGCGATCTCGGCAACCACCGGCGCCGCGCCCGATCCGGTGCCGCCACCCATGCCGGCGGTGAGGAAGACCATGTCGGCGCCCTGCAGCAACTCGGACAGTTCCTGCTGGCTCTCCTCGGCGGCCTCGCGACCGATCGTCGGATTGCCGCCGGCGCCGAGGCCTCGCGTCAGCTTCTTGCCGATGTTCATCTTGGTCTGCGCCTCGGAATGAGCCAGCGCCTGCAGGTCGGTGTTGATGGCGATGAACTCGACGCCACGAAGCTTGGAGCGGATCATCCGGTTGACCGCATTACTGCCGCCTCCACCGATGCCCACGACCTTGATGCGTGCATTCCCTTCGAGCGTGCGGTCGGTCTCGCGCATTCTTAAATCCTCCTTGTCGCGCTCAAGGCGCGCCCTAAAGAACCGTTCCGCAGGCACCCGCGGTCCCTGGCCGCCGCCGTAATCGCCTGGGATCACGGGTCGCGACGCAAGACCCTTCATTCGCAGCTGATCGTCTACGTCCATAGCGTCCTCCTTCCTAAAAGAAATCTCGGAGCCAGCGAACCGTACGGGAGTAGGCCGCGGACATGCCGGCTCCGACGGGGACGTGTCCGTTTTGTTGGTGACGCAGTTTCGTGCCCCAGCGGAGCAAGCCGATCGCGGTCGCGTAGGCAGGGCCCGTGACCTGGTCCGTCATGCCGCTGGTCTGCGCCGGGGCGCCGATGCGAACCGGCAAATCGAGGATCGTCTGCGCCGCCTCCGTGAAGCCGAGCAGGCGGCAACCGCCCCCGGTGAAGACGACGCCGGCGGGCAGGAACCCGTCGTGACCACCGCGGCGCATCTCCAGCCTGATCATGTCGAGGATCTCCTGGGCGCGCGGCGCGATGATCTCGGCCAGGTGCCGCCGAGGCACCACCTGGACGCGGTCCTGGCCGATCTGGTGCAACTCGACCATCTCCTCGCGCGGGATGCAGGCCGGGATCGTGTGGCCATAGTTCACCTTCAGCATCTCGGCCTCCGCAAGCGTCGTGCGCAGCCCGATGGCGATGTCGTTCGTCACGTGCATCGCTCCCACCGGCAGCACTGCCGTGTGGACGACGCTGCCCTCCGTGAAGAGCGCGACGTCGGTGGTCCCGCCTCCGATATCGACCACGGCGACCCCGAGCTCGAGCTCGTTGTCGTTGACGACCGCTTCGGCTGAGGCGAGCACCTGGACGACAAGGTCTTCCACGCTGATCCCGGACTGGTGGACGCACTTGACCACGTTCTGTACTGCGGTCAGCGACCCGGTGATGATGTGAGTTTCCACCTCGAGCCGCGCTCCCGACATGCCGACGGCGTCCTTGACGCCCTCCTGGCCATCCACGACGTACCCGCGCGGCACCACGTGGATGATCTCGCGGTCGTTCGGCACCGAGACGGCGCGCGCGGCATCGATGACGCGGCTGACATCCTCGTGGCCGATTTCCCGGTCGGAGCGCGCGACCGCGATCACGCCGCGGCTGTTCTGGCTCAGGACATGGGTCCCGGCGAGGCCGACATAGGCTGATTCGATCTTGTGGCCGCACATGCGCTGGGCCGCCTCGACCGCCTGGGTGATGCCCCGGACGGTCTTCTCCATATTGACGACCACGCCACGGCGCAGTCCGTCCGATGGGGCCTCCCCCACTCCGTGGATGTTGATCCCGCGCTCGGTCGGTTCCCCGACGACGCAGCAAATCTTGGTCGTGCCGATATCTAGTGCTGTGACGTATTTAGAACGTGGCAAAAACCTTTCCTGGAACGTCGGCTGGAACGCTTGGGACCACATTATACGGTGGATTGGGGGCAACGACAATACAAATTGCCCCGGCTTCTCCACAGGCGCCGCTGGCGGGCTTTCGCTCAGGGCGCGTCAGTGTGAGATCAGATCAGAGAATATGGCGCCTGATCACGGCCAGGTTGTCGAAGATGCGGACGCCAAACGCCACGATTGCGGCGAAGTAGAGTTCGACCCCGAGCTTGTCGCCGAGGTAGGTGAGCGCTCCGGCAACGATCGAGTTGACCAGCAGACCCGAGATGAACACCTTGTTCTCGTAGTTGCCGTTAAGCCAGGCTTTGACCGCGCCCAGGATCGAATCGAGCGCCGCCAGGATCATGACAGCCGAATAGCGGGCATAGCCGGGTGGGATCTGCACCGGGGCGTTCAGGCCGATGAAAATTCCCAGCAGCCCGAAGATCGCAACGGCACCGACCAGCCAGAGCGCCTCGCGGGAGCCACCGGCAGGGAGTCTCATCGCGAGTGCGGCAACATCTGAACCGCAGGAGCACCCGGGTTCATCAAGTTGACGTAGGCAATCGACGTCGACCCCAGGTCGACCCGGGTCGAGAGCGCCCGAAGCGCCGCCAGCTTGGGCTCGAGCGTGGCGCGCTGGTCCGAGGTTGTCATTTGACCGAAGATGATCGCCCAGCCACGGTCCGTGTGCGCCGTGAGGAGGTCCCGGCGATCGAGTTCGAAAGCGGTCACGGAGATCTTGAAGGCAACTGGAAAGCCCACCCGCATCTGCTCCAGCATCGCCAGCAGCTCGGGAGTGACCGCCTGGTCACCACTTCGAGCACGACCGAAATCGGGCCGATCGATAACCGTCAACCCCCTGGCCTCCGGCGCCGGGTCGAGGATCGCCCCACGCTCGTTGACATAGTACGTCGCCTCCCCGATCTGGAGGACCGCGCTTGGCTGCCACTCGGTGATGCGCACGGTCACTTGATCGGGCAGGCCCACCTTCACGCTGGCGGTCTTCACCCAGGGCAGGCCCTCGACCTGCTGCTTCAGCCCCGACTCGTTCAGAAAGAAGAGATTGCGGTCGGTTGGGAGATGCAGGGCCTGCCGCACGTCGGCCTGCTGGACGTGTGACAGTCCCTCGATCTGGATGTGGCGCGGCCTGAACGCGGGCTGCGCCAGGAGAAAGAGGAGGGCGAAACCCTCGGCGCTGATCAGGGCGATCTGGAGCAGAGCCCACGTCCACCCACGGCCGGGCGCGCCGGCAGGGGCTTCCTGACGTGCGCTCGCGCGCCGCCGCCTTTCCATGGCTCCGACGGTCATGCCTCGGCCTGGGTGAGCAGCCGCGAATCGATCGCGGTCTGCGACCGCTGCTTGTCCTCGAAGCGTTCCAGGGCAAGCTCGATCAAGCGCTCGAGCAGCCGCGGGTATGGAAGGCCCGAAGCTTCCCACAGTTTCGGGTACATGCTGATCCGAGTGAACCCCGGGATGGTGTTGACCTCGTTCAGGTAGACCCGGTTGGTCTTGCGCTCGAGGAAGAAATCCACCCGAGCCATGCCCGCGGCATCAACCGCCTGGAACGCCTGAACCGCCATCGCCCGGATCTTCTCGCTCAGCTCCGCCGGGATCTGGGCGGGGATCGCGAGTGTCGACCCCTCATCGAGGTACTTCGCCTCGTAGTCGTAGAACTCGCGCGCCGGGATGATCTCGCCGACGACCGAGGCCACCGGCTCGTCATTGCCGAGCACGCTGACCTCGAGCTCCCTCGCGTCGATGCCGCGTTCGACCAGCAACTTGCGGTCGAAGCCGGCGGCCAGGCGGAGGCCCGCGAGCAGCTCCTCGCGGTTGTGCGCCTTCGTGGTGCCGACGCTGGAGCCGGAATTGGCGAACTTCGCGAAGCAGGGGTAGCCGAGCCACGCCTCCACCTCCGAGACCAGTGCGGTGGGGTCCTGCTCGAACCGGCGCCGCGTCGTCGGCAGGTAATCGACGACTGGGAGGCCGACCGCCGCAAAGGCGCGCTTCATGTAGATCTTGTCGAGGCCGAGAGCCGAGCCCAGCACTCCCGACCCGACGTAGGGGACATTGGCGAGTTCGAGCACCCCCTGGATCGTCCCGTCTTCCCCGTTGAGCCCGTGGAAGACGGGAAAGACAACGTCGAGTGGCGGGAGGCGGGGGCCGGAGTCCCCCGCCCGAGCGGCCGGCACCAGCGCCCGCTGGGTCGGATCTGGCGGCAGGTAGACGTACTCCTGGGACTTCTCCGACTGGATCAGGCGCTGTAGCGATTCGCCGACCAACCAGCGGCCCGTCCGGTCGACGTAGAGGGGAACGGCCTCGAACCGCTGCGGATCGAGCGCCCCGATGATCGATCGGGCGGACAGGATCGAGACCTCGTGCTCGGTGGAACGTCCACCGAAGAGGACCCCGATCCGGATCCGGCTCATTCGGCGTCCACGACGCGGACCTCGGGCTCCAGTTCGATCCCGAACTGCTCGCGGACGCGATCCCGCATTTCGGCCATTAAGGCTAGCACGTCATCGGCGGTCGCCCCGCCGAGATTGACGATGAAGTTGGCGTGCTTGCGCGAGATCTCAGCGCCGCCGAGCCGGTGGCCCTTGAGACCGGCGGCCTCGATCAGGCGACCCGCCGAGTCGCCGGGCGGATTCTTGAAGGTGCTGCCGAGGCTTCGCTTCTCGATCGGCTGGGTCTCCCGCCGGTGCTTCTGGACCTCTTTGATGCGCGCCCGGACCCGGTCGGGCTCATCCGCCGTAGTAGTGAAGGTCGCGCCCAGGATCACCCAGCCTGGCCTCGCCTGCTTGAAGACCGAGTCGCGATAGGCGAAGTCGCAGTCGGCATTGCGGAGCACCTGGCGGCTGCCGTCCGACGTCACGACCTCGACCGTCGCCAGCGCGTCCTTCACCTCCCGTCCGAACGCGCCGGCATTGCCGAACACCGATCCGCCGACACTGCCCGGCACGCCGGCACCGAATTCGAGGCCGGCGCGACCGGCCTTCGCGGCTTCTAGCGCAAGCCGGGGCATCAACGTGCCCGCCGGCGTGCTGACGAGGTCGCCATCCACGTGCCAGCCTTCGGTCGCGAGCTTGATGACGAGTCCCGGCACCTCCCCGTGCTTGAAGAGCGTGTTGCTGGCGGCGCCGATGACCACGTACGGAATCCGGTCCCGCGTCAGGCGGGCGATCAGCTCCGGCAACTCTGCGTCATCGGTCACCTCGAGGAAGTACCGGGCGGTCCCACCGATTCGATACCAGCTGTGTGCCGCCAGCGGTTCATGCTCGCGGAGTCCGGGAATAGAGGCCAGCCACGCCTCAGGCAACCGGCGAGCGCTCCAGGACCTCGACGGTCTTGCTGACGATGTCATCGAAGCCGCGCACCGACATCAATACGATCGCATCGCCGGGCTTTGCCGACGAGGCGAGCCGGTAGGCTGCCGCTCGGGCCGAGTCGACGGTCACGACCTCGCCGACACCGCTAATGCGCTTTGCCAGGTCCTCGGCCGAGACCGTGTGCGCCAGGTGGCGTTCCCGGGCCGGCTCGATCGGACCGATGACCAGCAGGGCACAGCCCTGGAATGCGTCCGCGTAGGCGTCCATCAGGCTGAGCGTCCGCGAGTAGGTATGCGGTACGAAACAGGCCAGGACGCGGCCGGGCCGAAACCGCTCGAGGGCTGCCTGAACCGTGGCGCGGACCTTGGCGGGATTGTGGGCGTAATCGTCGATGACGGTGATCCCTCGCACCTGGCCGCGAACCTCGAATCTCCGCGAGACGCCGTGAAACCGGCCGATGGCATCGACGGCGGTGCTGACCGGGACGCCGAGGCGAACGGCGGTGGCGAGCGCCGCCAGCGCGTTCCCAGCATTGTGCTCGCCGGGCAGCCGTGTCGAGACCACCCCGACGATCTTCCCCCGGTGCCAGGCGCTGAAACGCATGCCGTCGCCGTCGACAGTGACGTCGCGGCCGTGCCAATCGGCGCCGCCGCGCAGTCCGTACGTCTCCACCTGGGCGCGCGTTCGGTTGAGCAGCTTTCGTACGGTGCCGTCATCGTTATTTGCGATCAGCCGGTCCTCTGAGCCGAGATACTCGACCAACTGGCGGAACACCGCCTCGTAGGAGGCCGGGTCAGGGAAAACATCGGGATGGTCCCAATCGATGTTCGTGAGGACCGCGAGTTGCGGATTGAAATGGAGAAATTTCGGTCGGGGATCGAAGACGGCCGACGTGTATTCGTCGCCCTCGAACACGAACTCACGGCCGCTGCCCCAGGCCGCCGCCGAGCCGAGGTCTTGCGCCGCCATCCCAAGACGAAAACCCGGGTTCCGGCCGGCGACCCGCAGGACCCAGGCGATCAGGCTCGACGTCGTCGTCTTGCCGGCCGATCCGGCGACCACGATCCGGAAGCGATCCACGGTCAGCTCGCCCCAGTACTCGGCTTCGCTGATGAGTCGGATCTTCAGCGCGCGGGCCGCCTCCGTCTCCGGGTTGCCGGCCCGCACCTGATTGCCCTGCACAACGAGGTCGGGCGTCGCCCATCGGGTGACGTTTTCGGCGGCATGCTCGTTGACCCAGGGAATCCCAGCCCTGGTGAGCAGGTCGGTCGTAGGCGGATAGGCGTCCTCATCGGAGCCAGTGACATCGTGCCCCAGCTGGCGGGCGATCAAGGCGAGGCCGGAAACGGCGTAGCCGCAGATGCCGATGAAATGGATCCGCATCAGGCGCTGCGGGCCACCTCCTGCAGGATGCCGGCCACAGCCACGGCCGCGGAAGGCCGGCCCAGGGCTCGCATCGCGGCAACCATCCGAGCGTATCGCTCCGGGTCGTCGGCCATCGAGGTCACGATCTGGGCCAGTCGCGGCCCGTCACACGCCTCGTCGGGAATGACGATGGCGGCACCTGCCTCGGCGTACGGAATCACGTTGAGCTTCTGGTGTCCACCGGCAAAAGGTCCCGGAACCAGCACCATGGGGATGCCCGCCGCGCTCACCTCGCTCAACGTTCCCGCGCCGGCTCGCGCCAGCACGAGGTCCGACTGGTAGATCCGGGCGGCGAGGTCGGGCGCGAAGGGAAACGGGTGGTAATGGTCAGCGACCGGGCCGGCCAGATTCGCGGCTGCCTCTCGCACCAGGACGAAATCCCGCTCGCCGGTCTGGTGCCAGACCTCGAGCTTTGCCCGGCCGACGAGCTCCGGCAAGGCGGCCAGCACTGCCTGGTTGATGCGGCGGGCTCCCTGGCTGCCGCCGAGCACGAGCAGTGACCCAGGGCGTTGTGGAAACGCGGGCCGCGGCGTGGAGAACTCGCGGCGAACCGGCGTGCCCGTGACCACCACCCGCGTCCGCAGGTAGGCTGCCGACTGCGGGTACGCCGTGGCTACCACGGTCGCCATCCGTGAGAGCGACCGGGTGGTGCGTCCCGGCAGGGCATTCTGTTCCTGGAGCACGATCGGCACGCGGCGCGCCGCCGCCGCCATGATCACGGGGGCGCTGACGTAACCGCCGGTCCCGAGCACGACCTGGGGCCGGAAGCGATTCAGGATCCTCAGGGCCTGGGCGAGCGCGCGCGGGAGGACGAACGGGACCGACCAATTTCGCCAGAGCTGCTCCATGTCGAGCTTGGGAGGGACGATCGTTTCCATCCTGATGCCGTAGGTCGGGACGATCTGCTCCTCCATCCCACCGCGGCGGCCCACGTAGAGCACCTGACCGTCAGGGTCGATCCGGGCGAGGGCCTGGGCGACCGCGATCGCCGGGAACAAGTGTCCGCCCGTTCCGCCGCCCGAGATCAATACCCGCATGACGGATCCAACCCACCTTCTCGCCCTGCATGGCGACATTCATCAGTATGCCGACTGCCAGCAACGTGATCGCCAGCGACGAGCCACCATAACTGATAAAGGGAAGCGGTATGCCGGTGGTCGGCAGCGTCACGGTTACCGCGGCGATATTGATCAAGGCCTCGAACGCGACCCAGGTGGTGACGCCGCATGCCAGCAGCGATCCAAACGCATCCGGCGCCTTCAGCGCGATGCGGTAGCCCCGGTACGCAAACAGTCCAAAGAGGGCCAGGACGCCGGTGGTCCCGATCAGACCTGTCTCTTCGCCAACGATGGCAAAAATGAAGTCCGTGTGCGCGAAGGGAAGCCACTGGTATTTCTGAATGCTCTGCCCGAGGCCGAGGCCGAAGATGCCACCTGATCCGAGGGCCAGCACCGACTGGATCGACTGAAAGCCGGTGTTGAGCGGGTCAGACCATGGGTTGAGGAAGGCCATGATGCGGTGGAGACGGTAGGGCTCCGTGCGGATGAACACGAAGCCCGCCAGCCCGACGATTAGCAGCAAGAGCAGCAGGTGGCGCTTCTTCCCGCCCGCGACGAGAAACTGTGTCAGCAGGACCGCGGCCACGATCATGGTCGTTCCGAGATCGCGTTCGAGCATGATGAGCCCGATCGCCAGCCCGAGGAGAGCGAGGAACGGCACGACGCCGCGCTCGAGCGAGGTCAATCGATCTCGATGGCGCTCGAGCCAGACCGCCATGAAGACGATGACGGTGGCCTTGGCCAGTTCCGCCGGCTGCATGCTGAGCGGCCCGAGCTGGAGCCAGCGTCGCGCGCCGTAGGCCTCGCGGCCAAAGTGCGGCAGAAGGACGACGACGAGCAAGATCACGGTCAGCGCACCCAACGGTGAGGCCAGCGGACGCAGTCGGTGGTAGTCGACGTGGGCGCCGAACCAGAGCAGCACGAGGCCGAGGCCAAGCCAGACCAGCTGCCGCTCGAAGTAGTAGGCGGCGTTGTGAAACCAGAGCCAGCCCTGGACCTCTGACGCGGAGAAGACCATCACGAGGCCGAAGGCGCTCAGCGCCGCCACCGCCAGGATCAGGGACTTGTCGCCCCGGCGCCAGAGCGCACTCCCGGCGAGGGACCGGGTGCGACGGGCGACCGGGAGCTCGAGCGTGGCCAATTGCCTCATGCCCCGAGTTCCTCGAGGACGGTCGCTTTGAACTGGCGGCCGCGGTCTTCGTAATCGCGGAACATGTCGAAGCTCGTGAACGCGGGCGAGAGGACCACGACGGATCCTGGCGTGGCCATTGACGCCGCCCTGCGCACGGCATCCCGCAGGTCCGACGCCACAACCACCCGGTCGAGGCCGGCGCCGCGAACCAGCTGCGCGAGTTCGGCGCCGGTCTCTCCTATCGCGACCAGGCCTGTGACCCGTCCCGCGATCGCCGCGGCCAGGGGCGCGAGCTCGATCCCCTTGTTCCGGCCGCCGGCGATCAGGACGATCGGCTCGGAGAAGGCCTCCAGCGCTTTGTAGGTGGAATCGGGGTTCGTCGCCTTGGAATCGTTGTACCAGCGGACGCCGTTGTAGGTCCCGGTCAGCTCGAGCCGGTGCTCTACCGCCTTGAACTGCCGAACGGCCTCGGCAATCGCGCTCGTAGCGACGCCGGCGGCCAGGCCGGCCGCCACCGCGGCCATCACGTTGGAGAGGTTGTGCGCCCCGGGTAAGGGGACCTCGCGAACCGGGAGCACCGCCAGGAGGCCCGCGCCGTCTTTGCGACCGATGGCACCGTCGAAGACCTGGATGCCCGACTCGAGTTGGTTTCGAACTGCGAACGGCACGACCTGGCCGCGGGTCTGCCGCGCCATCGCCTTGCAGGACGGATCGTCAAAGTTGAGGACGGCATGGTCCTCGGGCTCCATGAAGGTGACCGCCCGCGCCTTGATGTCGCGATACCGCTGCATCGTTTTGTGCCGGTCGAGGTGATCCGGAGTCACGTTCAGGACGGCGCCGATTCGTAGCCGGGGCCGGCGTATCGACTCGAGTTGAAAGCTACTCAGCTCGAGCACGACCCAATCGCCCGGCCGAAGCTGGTCCACCCGATCGAGGATCGTCTCGCCGATGTTGCCACCGCGGATCACAGTCAGGCCGCCCGCGCGCAGCACGTCGGCCGTCAACGCCGTCGTGGTTGTCTTCCCGTTGGTGCCGGTGATGCCCGCAATCGGGCAGGGGCACACCTCGAAGAAGAGGTCGATCTCGCTGGTCACCTCGATCCCCCGTTGCCTCGCGGCCTCGACGAGGGGCGAATCCCAGGCAACCCCGGGGCTGACCACGACCAGGTCGAAGCGATCTAGGTCCGGTGTCGCGGACTCGCCAAGATGGCCGGTCAGGCCGTCCCGTTCCAGCGCCGCACGCAGTTCACGCGTATCGGCGCGGTCGACAACGGTCACCGATCCGCCCTGGCGTTTGAGATAGGACGCCGCGGCTCGCCCGCTGCGCCCGTAGCCGATCACCAGGGCCCGCCGGCCATCGAGTTCGATCACCCGACGCTCCTCGGATGGGCGATGACGATCGACAGGATGGCGGCGACCGCCGAGCCTGCCCAGAAGGTCGCCGCGATGCGCGTCTCGCGCCAGCCGCTCACGATGAAGTGGTTGTGCAGCGGTGACATCTTGATGATGCGCTTGCCGGTCAGCTTGAAGCTGGCAACCTGCACCATCACCGACATCGTCTCGATGACGAACACGATGCCGAGCAGCGGTAGGTACCAGAGGTAGCCGGTCGCGATAGCGGCGGCCACGAGCGCCGTCCCGAGCGCCAGGCTGCCAGTGTCGCCCATGAAGATGCGCGCGGGAAAGGCGTTGTAGAAAAGAAAGCCGACCAGGCAACCCGCCAACACCGCGGCCATCGCCCCGGCGCTCGGCCGGTGCTGGAGAACCGCGACGAAGGCAAGCGCCGCGAAGCTGATGGCGCCGGCTCCCCCCGCCAGGCCGTCGCTTCCGTCGGTGAGGTTAAAGCCGTTTGAGCCGGCGGCGAACGCCACCGCACCGACGAGCATCATCCAGATGGCCCCGAGCGGGTGCCAACCGTCGAAAGGGACCAGCTGGCGGGTGAGGTTCCAGCGAAACGCGAGGTAGCCGAGGAAGGCTCCGATCACGAGCTGGGCGACGATCTTGTGGCGCGCCTTGAGGCCGAGGTTGCGACCGCCCCGAATCGCGGAGAAGTCATCGATGAAGCCGAGGCCGCCACCGAGGATCAGCGCCAGCAGCACCAGGCCGCCGGCGGCCGACCGATCCGCCACCAGGTAGAGCAGCGTCGCCACCAGCAGAAACACGACACCGCCGGCGGTCGGCGTACCCGCCTTTCCGAGATGGGCGGCGGGCCCCTCCTCCCGGATCTGTTGACCCATCTTCGCCCGGGCAAGGAGGCCGATGGCGGTTGGAAACAGCAGCGCGCAGGTAAGCGCGGCGGCGACGAAGAGGACCAGCGGGCCCATCAGCCGGCGGCGCGGATGGCATCGACCACCCGCTCCATGCGCATGCCACGGGATCCCTTGACCAGCACCTGTGTCTGCGGCGACAGCAGCGGCTTCACGGCGGCAATCGCCGCCTCGACGCCGTCAACGGCGAAGGCGCGATCCGCTGGGAGACCGGCGTGCCGCGCCGCCTGCGCGATGCGACCGGCGTGGTCGCCGACCGCGATCACCCAGTCGGCGGACCTGCCCGCGAGCGCCCCCGCGTCGGCGTGCGCCTTTTCCGCATGGTCGCCGAGCTCGAGCATGTCACCGAGGACTGCGACCTTGGCCGATCCCGGGGGCGCGAGCTTGAGCACCGCGAGCGCGGCTTCCATGGAGCCGGGACTGGCGTTATAGCAGTCGTCGATGATGGTGCTGCCGCCAAGCCCGGGCACGACGTTCATCCGCCGAGCCGGCGGCGCGAAGCCGTGCAAGGCGATCGCGATCGCCGGCGCGTCGAAATCGAATTCCAGGGCGACGGCCGCGGCCGCGAGGGCATTCAGAATGCTGTGCTGGCCCGGCAGCCGAAGGAAGACCTCCGCCGCTCCACGTGGCGTGACCAGCAAGAACCGACTGCCCTCGAGTCCATGCAGACGAATCTTTTCCGCCCGGACGACGGCCCCGTTCCCCAACCCGAAGAGCGTGGTTCGCTTCGAAGCCGATGCCATGGCGCGGACCCTGCGGTCGTCGGCGTTGAGCACGGCCAGACCGTCGGGAGCCAGTCCCTCGACGAGTTCCCGCTTCGCCGCCGCGATCCCCTCGATCGAGCCGAGGAATCCGACGTGCGCCAGGCCGACATTGAGCACGACGCCGATCGTGGGCGGCGCGATGCTGGCCAACTCGGCAATCTCGCCGGCGCGCGACATTCCGTACTCGACGACGAGGACACGGTCGGCCGCGTCCATCTGAAAGATCGTCATCGGGATACCGGTGTAGGTATTGAGGTTTCCCTCGCTCTTTCGGACGCGAAGCCGGCGCCCGAGGACGTGGGCGATCAAATCCTTGGTCGTCGTCTTCCCGGCGCTCCCTGTGATTGCCACGATCGGGAGCTTTTGCTTGCGGAGCCGGTGCGCCGTCATGTCGAAGAGGGCCTGCCGCGTGTCCCGCACCTGGATCACCGCGGCTCCCCCGGCGGTTGCCGCCGCACCAGGATCGCGCTCGCACAGCACGCCGGTCGCGCCGCGTTCGAGCGCCCCCGGGATGTAGGCATGCCCATCCTGCTGCTCGCCCTTCAAGGCGACGAACAGGCCTCCAGGCTGCACCTCGCGCGAGTCGACGTACAGTTGCGCAAATGGGCGGTCCGCCGACCCCCGGATCAGCCGCCCATTGGTCGCCTCGAGGACCTCGCTCAATCCGACCGCCACAGCGCCATTATTGACTGCGGCATTCACGCCGGTGTCATGGGGCGATCTGCCATTGGGTGATCAGGGCGCTCGCGACCGTCTTGAAAATGGGCGCGGCCACGTAGGCACCTTCGAAGAGAATCTGTGGCTTGCGGACGATGACCATCATGATGAATTGCGGGTGGTCGGCCGGGATGAAGCCGACGAAGGACGCGATCGTGTCCTGCTTCGAATAGCCGCCGTTCTCCGGAATGCTAGCCGTCCCGGTCTTGCCGGCGACCTGGTTCTTGAAGCCGTCGATGCGGGCGGCAAACCCGGATCCATGCTCGACCACACCCACCATCATCTGTTGCATCTGTTGGGCTGCCCTGGGAGTGATCACCTGGTGGAGCACTCGTGGGTGCGTTGGATGGCTCACCCCCTGGCCATCGATGACCTGGTCCACCACGTGCGGCCAGACCAGGTTGCCGCCGGATGCGATGACGTTCACGGCGGCCAGCATCTCGATCGGCGTGGCATCGATGCCCTGCCCGAAGGACGCGGTCGCCAACTGCGACGCCTTCCACTTCGAGAGGTCGGCCAGCGGCGCCGCCGTCTCGGCGGCGACGTCAACCCCTGTCCGGCTCCCAATTCCAAATCGCTGGAGGTATTGATAGAAGCGGTCCGGACCCTCCATCTGCTGGGCGCGAATTGCACCGACGTTCAGTGAGTTCTCCAGCACCTGCGTCATCGTCACCATGCCGTGAGCGCGGTTGTCCCAGTTGTGGATCGCGTATCCACCGACGACCGCGGTCCCCGTCTCGTTAAAGCGGTAATCCGGTGTGATGGCATGATCGTCGAGGGCCCCGGCGAGCGTGACGACCTTCATCACCGATCCGGGCTCGTAGAGGTCGGAGACCATCGGATCGATGAACTGGTCCGTTGGGGTGCTGGCGAAATTGTTGGCGTTGTAGCTCGGGGCGTCGGCCCAGGCCACGATCCGGCCGGTGGTCGGTTCCATGATTAGCAGCGATCCGCTCTGCGCCTGGACCTTCTGAACCCCTTCGGCCAGGGCGCGCTCGGCGACGACCTGGATCGTACTGTCGAGACTCAACCGCAGCGTCATCCCATTGACCGGGTCTCGACGCTGCCGATCGCTCAGGATGATGGGCCGGTTCGCGAGGTCGCGCACGGTGGCCTCAAAGCCGGCTTGGCCACCGAGGATCCGGTCGTAATAGCCTTCCACGCCGTAGTTGCCAACCCCGGCATCGTTCGTGAAACCCAGGAGATTGGCCGCGAGACTCGTGCCGGGCACGGCTCCGTCGACGTAAGTTCGCTGGGTTTCGGCAATCTTGCCGATCCCGGGCAATTGCATCGAGTCGAGTTCGGCGGCCACGACCGCGGAGACACGCCGAGCCAGGTAAATGAACTTCCGGGTCGTCGCCAGTTTGACGACCAGTTCGTCCGAGGTCATGTTCAGGAGGGGCGCGAGCTGCGTTCCGATCCGCCGCCGGTCGCTGGCCGAGATCTGATCGGGTGACGCGAAGATCGAAAAGACCGGTGAGTTGCTGACGAGCAGCGCCCCGTGCCGGTCCGTGATCCGCCCGCGCACCGCCGGCAGCGTCAGTGTGTCGTCGTGGTAAGTGGCCGCGAGCCGCACCATGTCGTCGTGGCGCCAGGCCTGCCAGTAGACAAGGCGCCCGAAGAGCACCAGGTAACTGATCAGCACGATCGCCATCAAGGCGAGGATGCGACTGCGCGGTTCGAGATTCGATGAAGCCCTCACGGCCGGACGCGCCCGGCTATCGCGTTGGGTTCGAGGGGTCCACCGGGCGTCCGGTTACCGCGCCCAGCACGGCAAGGACGCCATTGACCACGCCCGGGCGGCCGCCATCTTGCGGAGCTTGACGCAGGGCGATCGGCGAGCCCGCGCCGTGGACATATTGCCAGCGGGACGGGTGCGCCATGCCGAGTTGCTGCGCCGCGATCGCGACCCGATTGGCCGCCTGGTCGGCGGCCAGCTGCGATTGCAACTGGTCGTGCGCCGCCGCCAGCTTCGCCTGCTCCTGCTTGAGCGTGGCGATCTGGTAGCTCGCCTGCGTGGCCGCCGCCGATTGCGCCACCAGGAGCAACGCGCCGGTGATCATCGTCGCAGCGCCGACGAGCGGCGAGAGCGAAGGCCGGCCGCGACTCCGGCGCGCACGGGAAGGGGGTACCGCGCGCGCCGGAGGGGTCGGATCGGGCCGGCGGGGCCGCAAAACTAGTAGATGCCCAGGAGGGACAGGTTCCACCATGCGGCCGCTCAGGTATTGACTTGTGGAAAGGCATTGACACGATTCATAACTTCTCCGCGACTCGGAACTTGGCCGACCGGGAACGTGGGTTTTCACGTACCTCGGCCTCTGACGCCGTGATCGGTTTGCGCGTTATCACGCGGACGGAGCGATGGTGCCCGCAGATGCAAACGGGAGCGCGGGGCGGACAAATACATTCTGTTGCTTCGACGTTGAATAGGTTCTTTGCAATCTTGTCCTCGAGAGAGTGGAAAGAGACGACCCCGACGCGCCCATCGCTTGCGAGCACCTGGATAGCAGCCTTCAACCCGGTTTCGATCGCCTCGAGCTCACGGTTCACCGCGATCCGCACCGCCATGAATGTCCTGGTCGCGACATGAATGTCTCTGGGCCAGGCCCCCCGGGGAATGGCTCCGGCCACCAGGTCGGCGAGATCTTTCGTGGTGCGCAGCGGCTGACGCTTCCGCTGATCGACGATGCGCTCCGCGATCCGCGCGGCCCATCGCTCCTGCCCGAAGTCCTTGAGGATGCGCCGTAGCTCCGACACCGGTTCCCGGTTCAGCAGGTCTGCGGCGGTCCGCGGCTCGCTCTGATCGAGCCGCATGTCGAGCGGTCCTTTGTGTTGGAAGCTGAAGCCTCGGTTCGGGTCATCGAGCTGATCGGAGGAGAGGCCAAGGTCGAAAACGATGCCGCGCACTGGCGGCAGGTCGGCGGCCACCTCCGCGATCCTGGCGAAGTTCGTGTGCTCCAGTCTCACAGTGATGTCTGGAGGCACGGGCACCCGGGCGAAGCGTGCGATGGCGATGGCGTCACGGTCGAGCCCCAGCAGGGTCCCGCCCGGTCGCAAGCGCTCGATCAGCGCTCGCGCATATCCCCCACCGCCCAACGTGGCATCGATGAACGTCTGCCCGGGGGCTGGTCGAAGGCTGGTTATTAGCTCTTGTAAAAGTACAGGTCGGTGCCCGGTCAGTCCGGGCTCGCGGTCGGAAACGCGTCGATCACTACCGTCATTGGCCACTGGAACGCCGCCGTTCGGCTACCTGGTCCTGGATTCGCGTGTACTCCTCCGGGGTTGCCTCGCCGATGCGGCGCCAGGCCTCGTCGTTCCAGATCTCGATCAAGTTGTTGACACCCACGATCCAGGCCGTCCCCGAGATGCCGGCGTACTGCCGCAGGTCCTGGGTGAGGACGATTCGTCCCTGGACGTCGAATTCGCACTCCCGGGCGGCGCCGAACATCATGCGGGCGAGGCGCCGTTCCTCGGCCGGCGTCATCGACCCCAGGCGCTGGACGCCCTGTTCCCTGGCCCACTCCTCGGGGGGATAGACCTGCAGGCAGCCCTCGGCGCCCTTGGCGATGATGGTGCCCGTCGGCAGCTGCTCCCGAAAGCGGGCCGGGATCGCAACGCGACCCTTCTGGTCGACGGAGTGGCGGTAGGTCCCGAGAAACATCAGCGCGAACCACCAGCTGTCTCATTCTCACCACTTTTCCCCACTTAGTGCCACCGACACGCTGGAAGTTACCACCGCGACAGCTGCCTGTCAACGATCTGCGGGCAAATCTTGTGTGCTGGTGGGCGCCCAAAGAACCAGCCCCTAGATGTTGTGTTCCTGTATTCAGGTCGGTCGGGCCAGGACTCCGTGCGGGTCTGCGCGCCGGCCGCGGGCTATCGGCCAACGCGGTCCGGCTGCTCGACCCCACTGCGCCCTGGCCCGGCCTAAGAGGCTCCCTACTTATGTCGGGCTGCGCTTTGGCGCAGACCGACACGCGCCGCGGAGCGGCGCACTGGCTTAGAAGGGGCGAGCCCGCAGGGCGAGCCGCGCTTTCGCGCGTAGAGCACCCGCTGCGCACGCGGCTTGTAGCGCACGGCGAGGACATTGGAATTTTGTCCGAGCCGCGCACGAGACGCTGGTGTGCAGCGTGGTGCGTGTAGATAAAGAGTCCGCCGATAAGCCGAGTTCTGTACCCCCCGTCAGCCGCCGAAGCGACACGAAGTGGGGTGGCAGCCATCCGTCTCGGTCGCCGGTTGCCCGGCGACTCCAGCGACCGTACCCGAGGACCGGCCGAGCCAGCCGTATGCGTCCTCCTATTTGGTCTTGCTCCAGGTGGGGTTTACCGAGCCAGCCGGTCTCCCGGCTGCTGGTGGGCTCTTACCTCACCATTTCACCTTCGCCGTGGCTTGCGCCGCGGCTGTGTCTTTTCTGTGGCACTCTCCTTCGGGTCACCCCGACCGGGCGTTACCCGGCACCCTGCTCTGCGGAGCTCGGACTTTCCTCGACGGGACATTCCCGGCGCGGCTGCCTGGCGGACTCGCCAGCCATTCTACCCTCGATTCCCCGGCCTGACCTCAGGCGCCGTCGTCGCGATACTCGATGATGCGCTCGACTCGGCCATCGGCAACCTGGCACAGCCAGAGGAGCGCCGTCCTGCCGAGCCTGGCTTCGAGGATCGTTTCGGTTCCGGCGGGCCGAACCGAGCTGACCGACCACGCCTTGCCCCTTCCCGCCCACGAGGACAGGAATTGCCCGGCGTCCTTCTCCTCGCCGGCGACCGGTGCGTAAGAGAAGGTCTCGCCGAGGAGGTCGCGGCTGGCTTCCGGCGTTCCGTCGATGAGCGCCTTGAAGAGGCGCGCCACGATCGATTCGTTCGTCGTCGACGCCAGTTCGGTTGGCACGACCCCTCCATCGAGCGCCTGGTTGGCGAGACGATCGGCCTCGGCATTCTCCTCGCGGGGAATGTGCTCGAAGGTCACGGCCTCGAATTTCGGGATCAGCTCGAGGACGCGTCGGTAGAGGGGGATCATCTCGGCGTGCTTCACGCGGTACTTACCGTTCAGCTGCCGGACGACGAGCTGGCTGTCCATCATCGCCCGGACCCGGCGGGCGCCCAGGTCCGCCGCGCGCTCGAGCGCCCGGATGATGGCGGTGTACTCGGCGACATTATTGGTTGTCGGCCGCAGCGCCTCGCCAAGCTCGAGCAGCACCCGGCCCTTCTCGTCGGCGATGACGACCCCGATCGAGGCCGGGCCGGGGTTGCCGCGGGAGGCCCCATCCGTGTGGACGACAACGCTCTCGACGCCGGTCATGCCAGTCGCTGGATGCGTCCGCAGGTCTCGCAGGTGATCGGCTCGGTCGCCATTCGGAGCGCACGAAGCTGACTGGTCGAGAGTGGCAGCCGGCATCCGGTGCAGGTTCCCCCACGGACCTCGACGATCGGTGGCGGTGGGCGGTGGGCCACGACCCGGTCATATAGATGGAGGCGCGCGGCGGGAAGGCGGCTCCGCTGATCGTTCACCTGGGCCACGGTGTTTTTCTCGGCCGCGTCCTGTTCGGCCAGCGCCTGCCGCGCGCCAGCGGCCTCCTCGGTCGCCGCGCCCAGTTCGGCCTCAGCCTCGTCAAGCTCGCCGAGGAGTTCCATCTCGGCCACCTCCTCGAGCGCGAGCCGTCCCTTGAGCTGTTCCAGCTCGCCGGCCAGCTGCGAGAGCTCTCGCGGGTTGTGAATCGTGCCGGAGTAGAGCTGCTGCTCATGCGTCCGCGCCCTCGCTCGCTCGGTTCGTTCCTGCACCTCGGCGTCGCGAAGGCGCCGCTGGAGTTGATCGCGGCGTGCCTGGGCGGCGACCAGGCGTGAGCGGCCGTCGCCGATCGCCGGATCGCCGTCAATTAACCGGCGGAGTCGTGCCATCTCCTTGCGGATGGCGCCAAGACGCCGCTCGACCTCGTAGAGATCGGCCAGCGCCGCGACGGGGTCGTCTGCCATGTGTGCCTACGATACCCGGGTATACGATTGTCACCGGTGGCAGACGTCGTCGAGGTCGTACGCGCCGAGGACTCGGTACGTCATCTCTTTGCCGCCGACGGGAGCCTCACCGGCAACGCCCGCGAGTCGCTCGGCCTGGATTCCGAGACGCTACGGGACCTTTACCGGAAGATGGTCCTGATCCGGCGCGCCGACCAGGAGGCATTGAATCTCCAGCGCCAGGGTCAGCTCGGGTTGTGGGGCCAGTTCCTCGGCCAGGAGGCGCTCCACGTCGGCGCCACGCTGGCGCTGCGCGAAACGGACTGGATCTTTCCGAGCTACCGGGAGTTCGGCATGGCGATGTGCCGCGGTGTCGACCCGGCGGCGATGCTGACGCTCTTCAAGGGCCTGACCCACGGCGCCTGGGATCCGCGACGCTATCACTTCGCGCCGCTCGCGATCCCGGTCGCGACCCAGGTGCCACATGCGGTCGGCTTCGCGATGGGCTGCCGTCTCAAGAAGACGGACGAGGCGGTCCTCGTCACCTTCGGCGACGGTGCAACGTCGGAGGGCGACTGGCACGAGGCGATGAACTTCGCCGGCGTCTTCCGCTCGCCGGTGGTCTTTCTCTGTCAGAACAATTACTGGGCGATCTCGGTCCCCCTCACCAGGCAGACCGCCGGCTCGATCGCCGAGCGCGCCCCCGGGTACGGCTTTCCCGGCATCCGGATCGACGGCAACGACATCCTGGCGGTCTTCGCGGCGACGCGGGCCGCGGCCGAGCGGGCGCGACGCGGCGACGGCCCCTACCTGATCGAGGCTGTCACCTACCGGATGGGCGCCCACACCAGCTCGGATGACCCGACGCGCTACCGGCTCGCCGCCGACGTCGAGGCCTGGTCGGCAAAAGACCCGATCGCCCGCTACAAGAGCTGGCTGATGTCGAAGGGCATTCTCGATGAAGCCGCCGACAGCGTTGTGACAGAGGAGGCGGAACGGGTCGCCATGGAGATGCGCGAGAAGCTCTCGCGGGCACCGATGCCGCCCGCCGCCAAGGTGATCTACGAGGGCGTCTACCAGTCACCCTCCGAGCCGTTTCTCAAAGAGCGGGACGAGTTCGAAGCCTCGCTGGAGCAGCCCTGATGGAAGCCACGATGGCGAAGGCCCTCAACCTGGCCTTGCGCGACTCGCTGAGCGCCGACCGGGACACGCTCATCTTCGGCGAGGACGTGGGTGCGCTCGGCGGCGTCTTCCGCATCACCGACGGCCTGCAGAAAGAGTTCGGCGAGGAGCGCGTGTTCGACACGCCCCTGGCGGAATCGGCGATCATCGGTGTCGCCATCGGCCTGGCGCTCAGGGGGTTTCGCCCCATTCCCGAGATCCAGTTCGACGGCTTCATCTATCCGGCTTTCGAGCAGATCGTGAGCCACGTCGCCAAGTACCGGAACCGCTCCGGGATCTCGCTCCCGATCACGATCCGGGTCCCCTTCGGCGGCAACATCGGCGCCGTCGAGCACCACTCGGAAAGCCCGGAAGCCTACTTCGCGCACACGGCGGGCCTCAAAGTGCTCACACCCTCAACGCCGGCCGACGCCTACGGCATGTTGCGGACGGCGATCGCGAACGACGACCCGGTCGTCTTCTTCGAGCCTAAGGCCCGCTACTACCTGAAAGACGAGATCGATCAATCGGCACGAGTGCCGATCGGGAAGGCGATCGTCCGGCTGAAGGGAACGAGCGCGACCGTAATCGCCTACGGCCCGACCGTGCAGACGGCGGTCCAGGCGGCCCAGGCCGCCGCAAGAGATGGCACCTCCCTCGAGGTCATCGACCTGCGGAGCCTCTCCCCGCTCGACATGGACACAGTTCTGGCCTCGGTTAACAAGACCCACCGCGCCATCGTCGTGCACGAGGCGCCGGTCTTCTGCGGCTTCGGCGCCGAGGTTGCGGCTCGCATCAGCCACGACGCGTTCGACGTTCTCGAGGCACCGGTGCAACGCGTCGGCGGCTTGAACGTCCCCTATCCCCCATCGCGGTACGAGAAGCTCTACCTCCCCGACGTCGACCGCATCCTCGAAGCGGTCGACCAGGTGCTCGCCTATGGCTGATCAAACCTTCCGGCTCCCCGACCTCGGTGAAGGCCTTACCGAGGCCCAGCTGATGAGCTGGCGAGTCGAGGAAGGCGCCGAGGTCGAGGTCAACGCCCCGCTCTGCGATGTAGAGACGGCGAAGGCGGTCGTCGTCATCCCGTCACCGTATCGCGGGATCGTCAGGCGCCTGCATGCGAAGCCGGGCGAGTCGGTGGACGTCGGCGCGCCGCTCGTCACGATCGCCGCCGAGGCCGAGGCCGAGACCGAGGCAGCCCCCAGCACGCTCGTCGGCTATGGCCCGGGCGCCGGGCCCGAAACCGGAATTCGCCGCCGGCCGAGGGCGGCAGCCCCCCAGGCAGAGTCATCGGCCGACGTTCGCGCCGCGCCCTTCGTTCGGCAGCTTGCGAAAGAAAAGGGTGTCGATCTGGCCGGGATCAGGGGCAGCGGTCCGGGCGGCCGGATTACGCGCGCCGACGTCGAGGCGGCATCCGGCGGTAGCGTCGCCGCGGCGGCAGCAACGGTGACAGAAGGCGAGCGACGGGTCAGCGTCGTCGGCCTGCGCAAGGCGATTGCGCGTCAGATGGTGCGCTCCGTCTCCACCATCCCGCAGTTCACCGAGTTCGCGATCTTCGATGCGACGGCGCTGACCGAGAAGCGTGCCACCGCGAAGGCAAGCGGCGCCTCGATGACGCCGCTGCCGTATTTCATCCATGAGGTTGCTGCTGCGGTCAAAGACTTTCCAATGCTCAACAGTTCCTGGGACGAGACGCGGGACGAGATCATCGTCAAGGAGGCAATAAACATCGGCGTCGCCGTCAACACGGAGAAGGGTCTTCTGGTTCCGGTGATCCGAAATGCCGGCGATCTGAATCTCCGCGCGATCGCCGAGCAAAGCAGCAAGCTGATCGAGGGGGCGCGCGCCGGGACACTTACGCCGGCGGAGATGACCGGCGGGACGATCACGATCACCAACGTCGGCGCCAGCGGCCCGGTCGAGACCGGGACGCCGATCATCAACCCGCCCGAGTGCTGCGTCGTCGGCTTCGGGGCGATCAAGCCTCGGCCGATGGTTCTGGACGGCCAGGTGGTGGCGCGGCCGGGGGCATGGATCTCGATCTCGGTCGACCACCGCATCGTCGACGGGGCGATGGCGACGGAATTCCTGACCGACCTGGTGCGGCGCCTGGAACGCCTCGATGCCTGAGCAGCACGGCCTGATCTACGACTGGAATACGGTCGACGCGCCACCGAAGCCGGCGCACAAGGTGACGGTGCACGACGAGACACTGCGGGATGGCATCCAGGGTCCGTCCGTCCGCGATCCTGAGGTGGAAGTCAAGCTCCGCTTCCTGCAGCTCGCCGACCAGCTAGGTGTCGGCTCGATCGACCTGGGCCTTCCCGGCGCCGGCCCGCGTGCCGTCGCTCATGTTGGCCGGCTGGCGGAAGAAATCCGCGACCAGCGGCTCGGGATCAAGGCGCTCTGCGCCGCCCGAACGCTCGAGGTCGACATCCGTCCGGTCGTCGAGATCTCGCAGCGGGTCGGGATCCCGATCGAGGTGGCGGCGTTTATCGGCTCGAGCCCGATCCGCCAGTACGCCGAGGGGTGGACGATCGAGCAGATGGTCGACAACACACGCAAGGCGGTTCGCTTCGCGCGCCAGAACCAGCTGCCAGTGATGTTCGTCACCGAGGACACCACCCGCGCCCATCCCGACACGCTGAAACGGCTCTTTGGTACGGCCATCGAGGAAGGCGCGCAACGCGTCGCCGTCTGCGACACAGTCGGCCACTCTACGCCCGATGGCGTTCGCGCCATCATCAAACACGTCCGGGCGATGCTCGATGAGATGAGTCCGGACGTCGGCCTCGACTGGCACGGGCACAGCGACCGCGGGCTCGGCTTGATCAACGCCATCGAGGCGGCTGTCGCCGGCGCCGACCGGATCCATGGCTGCGCCCTCGGCCTTGGTGAGCGCGTCGGCAACACGCACCTGGACTTATTGCTGGTGAACTTCAAGCTGCTCGGTTGGATCGATACGGACCTCAGCAAGCTGCGTGAGATGGGCGACGTGATTGCCGAGGGAACCGGCATGGCGATCCCGGCGAACTATCCGGTGCTGGGCGCCGATGCGTTTCGGACTGCCACCGGTGTCCATGCCGCGGCGGTGATCAAGGCGATGCGCAAAGGCGACGACTGGCTGGCGAACCGGGTCTACTCAGGTGTCCCGGCGGATCTCTTCGGCTGCGAGCAGGTGATCGAGATCGGCCCGATGAGCGGGGAATCGAATGTCATCTTCTGGCTGGAGCAGCGCGGCATCAAGCCACAGCCTGAACTGGTTCGTTCGATTGTTGATCACGCAAAGGGGAGCAATCACCTGCTCGAGGAGGAGGAGATACGCTCACTGGTCGACGCTCGGTCCAGCTGAAACGGCCAACTCTTCCTAACCGCACCCTATCGAACTCAGGGACATCGGCCACGCGAAGAAGGTCTTCCAGGACACACTGGCTGCTCGAGGTGTAGACGGCGTGGCCACTACCGTCCCAGTGGTCTGGGCTGCCTTCCGTGAGTACAGCGAGGTCTTCATCGAGTGGGGCGCTAGCCGTGAACAGTTGGTTGTGAGCGCGACCGACACAGGCGTCAACGACTCCTCATTCTCAATTGGTTTTCTGCGCCAGTGGTGGTTCGAGGATTGGTTAATCTTCCTCGACTGCTCGCTCCAACTTGAATCCGACGATCGTTCACGGGCACTTGGACTTCAGATGATTAGCAGCGACGACTATCCGAGCCGCAAGGAGTTCTTTGCCGCGGTCGAGCTCAGTGAGTGGTTCGAGTTGGCCGCTCGGCGTCCCGTTCGTCACTTCTTCCTCGACGCCGAAACTGGATAGGTACGACGACAGCCGGCAGCCAGCTACGCGGCACCGATTTATAGAACCCGACCGAGCCCATAGACGATACCGGGTCCGTCGTCGGTGGGTGGCAGGGGCGCGGCTGCGGCCGCCGAGAGTGACGGCATCCGTGGGCGGATTGGCGCAGGGCGCCCAGCTGACTCGAAGCCCGGATCCGTCCCACGGCCCTGGCGTCGTTGAGCGGATCCGCGCCAGGCCAGGCTCGTCAGGGCGAGCCATCGAAGCCAGGAGGATAACGGACTCTTTGAATGCCGATCCGCGACTTGCGAACCGGCCGGTCGCCTCCAGGCCCACCTCATCGCCTCGATTATGCGCGCCCTCCTGGGCTCGTCAAGCGGTGTGTGAGGCGCTCGATGCTGTCTAGGTCGAGACGTCGAACCGCTCGGGATCCCAATCGATCCCGAGTGACGAAGGTCCGGCCATGTAGCCGAGCAGCGCTGAGGAGGCGACCACCGCTGGGCTCGCCAGGTAGCCGAGGCCGCCGACACCCATTCGGTTCTGCCAGTTCCGGTTGAACGATGTGATCGCGACCTCTCCTTTCTTCAGCGCGTCAGGGCCCTGGCCGAAGCACGGGCCGCACCAGGAATCGCGGATCTCGGCCCCAACCGATCGAAGCGTCGCGGCCACGGATTCGCCACCCAGACGGGGCTCCGGGTTCTCGATGTCGCGCTTCACGCCGCCCGACCCGGGGAAGACGACGAACTGCTGGGGCGCCTTCTCGAACCCCTTCTCGCGGCCGGCACGAATGACCAGGGCCGCCTCGAGCAAGTCGTCGTAACCGCCGTTCGTGCATGAGCCGATGAAGGCCTTGTCGAAATGAAGCTTTTCCAGGGCCACTTCGTCAGCCGGGAAGGCATTGCCGGGCGCGAACGGCTTGGCGACGAACGGCACCAGCTCGGAGAGATCGAGCGTCTCATCGATGTCCCAGGCGACGTCAGGGCCAGGCTCGATCGTCGGATAGGGCAGGTTCGTGATGGCCTTGCGCCGGTACCAGTCGAGCGTGACCTCGTCGGCGGCGAAAATGCCGTTCTGCGCCTCCGCCTCCGCCATCATGTTCGCGATCGTGTTCCGGTACGGGATCGGCAGCTGCCGGTCGGCGTCCACGAATTCCACGCTCATCCCCTGTGCCTGCGCTTTGCCCCAGCGCCGCAGCAGTGCCAGCACCACGTCCTTGCCGCTCACCCAGGGTCGGAGCTTGCCGGTGAAGACGACCCGCCGCCGATTCGCCGGCGTGAAATAGATGTAGCCGGTCGACCAGCCGAATCCCAGCTGCGTGCTGCCCACGCCGACGCCGATCGCACCGTAGGCGCCGTAGGCCCGGCTGTGCGAGTCCGCTCCCGGGATGAAGGCGCCGGGGATGACCAGCCCCTGCTCCGGAAAGTAGAAATGGAAGATGCCATCGCCCGGCGTTGCGTAATAGGGCTTGCCGATTCCCTGGTGCCGGGCGAAGTCCCGCCCGATCGACGTCTGCTTGTCGTCGGCATTGCGGCCCGAGAAGACGAAGTGATCGTTCGCGATCGCCGCCTGCCTCGGATAGATGCTGTCACCGCCCGTGATCTGATTAAAGGTGTGGATCGAGAATGGTGCCGTGCCATCGGACGCCGGCAACAGGTCGCACCAGACCCGGAGCGTCGCGCCGGGCCGCACCTCGGCGTCCTTGTCGACCCGGTGCGCCCAGACGATCTGCTCCGACGTCGACAGGGTCCCGGCCGTTTTCGCGTCGGCCCATGCAACGGAAGGCTTCTGCGCGACGGACTCGGCAAACTCGCGGCGGCCGATCGCGATGATGCCTCCGGACTTGCGGATGTCCTCTTCCTTGGGCGTCAGCGGCACCGGGTCGTAAGTCTTCTGCCGCGTCTCGTTCGTCAGCCGGCGGGTAGCAAGGTCGAGCGAGAAACGGTCGCCTTCCTGGGCGTCCTCGACCGCGTCGCGGCTCTGCACGACGGTGAGGCCGAGGTTCAGCGCGTTGCGGCGGAAGATATCCCCCACCCCATCGCCGCAGACTATGACGAGTTCCAGCCCTACCTCCTCGGCCACCGCCTTGAGGCCGGCCGGGCTCATCTCGCGCGAGGATCCGATGCCGAAGCGCTCGCCCGCGATCACGAAGTTCTCACCCCGATGCACGCGTTGCCGGAAGTCCGGCATCAGGTACCGGAACGACCCCGCCTTCCAGCGTTCGTCGAGCCGGTCCAGACTCTCTGACACGCAGTCGTCGGCGGGCGTGATCTGGTCCGTATCGATCGCGTCACGTTTCTTGCCGGGCACCTTCTGGTCCCAGAAGATCAGCGCGGTCCCGTCGATCCGGTGGTCGGTGCTGCCCGCCCCGTCAGCCTGGCGGGGCCTGGCCGGCTCCGCCGACGCCTGGGCACCTGGCTTCACGCGCGCGGGCTGGATCGTGTTCAGCAGGGCGTCGATACGAACGATTCTCTCACCTGCGGCGGCGGGTCAGAGTCTGGCGAGTATGGCGTCGGCGGCGCCCCGAGTCGTCAGCGAGCCGCCCAGGTCTTTCGTCGTGGCTCGCTCGCGCACGGCCCTGGCGACCGCGCGCTCGATGCGGTCCGCAGCATCGGTCGCACGCAGGTGGCGCAGCATCATGGCGCCCGAGAGAATGGCCCCGACGGGATTGGCGGTGCCCTTACCGGCATGCTTGGGCGCGGATCCGTGGACCGGCTCGAACAGCCCACGTCGGGTCTCCGGGTTGATGTTTGCCGACGGCGCCTGCCCGAGTCCGCCGACGAGCTCTGAGGCGAGGTCGCTCAGGATGTCGCCGAACATGTTGGAGGTGACGATCACGTTGAACCCCGCCGGGCGCCGCACGAGCTGCATGGCGGCGACGTCGACATACAGATGGTCTGCCGGAATGTCGGAAGCACGCTCCCGCTCGAGCATAAAGACCCGCTGCCACAGGTCGTGCGCGTGATACAGCGCGTTGCTCTTGTCGACCATAGTCAGGCCGCCCGCATGGCCCGCGACTCGGCGCTCGCGCGCCAGCTCGAAGGCGTAGCGGATAACGCGTTCGACGCCGAGCCGGGTGTTGACGTCCTCCTGGATCGCGACTTCATCCATCGTGCCGCGCTTGAACTGACCGCCGATTCCGACGTACGCGCCCTCGGTGTTCTCGCGCACGACGACGAGGTCTATCGATGTCACGTCGCGCAGCGGTGTGAGCTCCGGCGCGAGCAACGTGGATGGGCGCAGATTCGCCCAGAGGTCAAGCTCGAAGCGCAGCCGTAACAGGATGCCGGCAGCGTACTGGGGATTCTTTACGCGAGGATCGCCGATGGCACCCAGGTAGATCGCATCAGCGGCCTGCAACTCCGCGAAAACGCCGTCCGGCAGAATCTCGTTGGTTCGCAGATAGCGCTCCGCGCCGACATCGTACTGGGTGAACTGCAATGCAGTGCCCGTTCCGCTGGTGGCCGCCTCGAGGACCCGGACCCCCTGCTCGATGACCTCGGGTCCGATGCCGTCGCCGGGGACGACAGCGATCCGCAACGGCATCCCCTACAGCATATCGAGACCCGTCTTGCACGAAAGTTTCGGCCGATTTCGGCGATACGGGTAGAGAGTGGTAACTGACGAAAAGGAAACGACCGCCGCCTTTGGCAAAATGCGACGGCTTCGTCGCAATCGTCGCCTTTCCGGAGTTACCTACTGGGCAATCTGGGCGGTCGCGGGCCTGATCGGTTTGCTGCTGTTGGCGAGCGCGGTCGTAGGCCTCGCCGCCGCCTAGTCCTAGCTTCCCTTCACCGCCTGCGACGTCTTCACCAACTGGTCGAGGACGCCGGCGGCCCGCCTGGAGTCGAGCGATTCCGCCGCGATGGTCAGCCCCTCTCGCCAATCGTCAGTCTTGCCCGCGGCGATCAACGCCGCCGCCGCGTTGAGGAGCACGACGTCACGCCTCGGGCCGGTCTCGCCGCCCAGGATCCCCCTGACCAGAGTTGCATTCTCCGGAGGCGTACCGCCGGCCAGGTCACCGGGCGAGGATCGCGCCAAGCCGAGACTGCTCGGGTCCACCTCGTAATCGCTGAGCTCGTTGTCGATCAACTGGTAGACATGGGAGGGCCCGGTGGTCGTCAGCTCA
This sequence comes from Candidatus Dormiibacterota bacterium, assembly GCA_030948145.1. GTDB lineage: Bacteria > Chloroflexota > Dormibacteria > CF-121 > CF-121 > JALYYC01. The sequence goes on along the minus strand of JALZAV010000003.1, from coordinate 55,545 downwards.
TCAAGACCATCTTCCCCATAGAAGACGAGCGCTCGCTCGTGGCCAAGGTCCTTGAGCACGCGGATCATCAACGGCGCGAGGTCCGGTGCGCCGACCCCGAGCGCCTGCCGCCGGACGCGCGCCGGGTTCGCGAGCGGACCGAGGATATTGAAGACCGTTCGAACTCCCAGCTCGCGCCGGGCCGGTCCCGCGTACCGCATCGCCGGATGGAACGTGGGTGCGAAGCAGAATCCCATGCCCGCCTCCTTCAGGCAGGACTCGACACCTGACGGACCGAGCGTGATGTCGACGCCGAGGGCTTCGAGGACGTCGGCGCTGCCACATCGGCTGGACGCGGCCCGGTTCCCGTGTTTGGCGACGGGCACCCCCGCCCCCGCGGCGACCATCGCGGCCGCCGTCGAAATGTTGAAGGTGCCGGTGCGGTCGCCACCGGTCCCGCAGGTATCGATCGCGCCCGCCGGCGCGCGCAGGCGCGTGGCATGGGTCCGCATGGAATCGACAAATCCCGCCATTTCCTCGACCGTCTCGCCCTTCGCTCGCAGCGCGATCACGAGTCCCGCGATCTGCACCGGCGTAGCCTCGCCGGACATCACCTGGTCCATCACCCGCTCGGCCTGCGCCCGATCCAGCGGGCGGCCCTGGAGGAGTTGTTCGATCGCGTCGGCCGGCGTCATGGCCGCGGATATGCGTACGCCGCCGGCGTAGCCATGACCAGCAGCGCCAGCAGCGTCCGGTAGCAGGTCTGGAAATCCGCCGTCCGGTAGCGGACCGTTCGCCCACCCGCCCGCGCCACATCGGGGATCTGAAGGCAGAGATCGGCCATGCTCGAGTTCATCCAATCGATCTCGAGCGTGAATGGGCCTTCAGGCTGGTAGAGGGGCCGGTCGGCCCTGGTCGTGTAGGCGCGATAGGCGCCCTCCTCGATCCGGCGGCAGGCCTCGAGCGGGTGCAGCGATTGGGCGGCCTGACGCCCAAGGGCTTCTTTGACGATCACGCCCTCGATGCCGGGCAGGACGGCCGTGGCCTCTTCGATCGTGGCTCGATCGCCGGTGATCAGCCCGGTCCGCACCCCAAAGGTGCCGGCAAGGGCCGCGTTCAGGGAGGCCTCGCTCTGCTCCCGGCCGTTGATCCGAAGGGAATAAATCGTACGACCGCCGTAGGTATGGTCCATGATGGCGCGCTCGGTGCCGACCGACGCGTGATACCCAACAAAGAAGGCCAGCTCGAAGCTCGGGTCGAGACCCGCCCCCATGGAGTAGGGCTTGTCTGCGCCGCTGATCACCTCGACTCCGTCATCGAGCTCGTCCAGGACGAAGTTGCGCATGTCGCCATGTGAATCATTGACCACGAACCGCGTGGCGCCGGCACGACGCGCTCCGCGTACGGCTGCGTTGGTCTCGGCAGTCATCAGGTGGCAGGAGCGCTCGAATTCAGGCGTCCCGCGCATCACCTGGTGCAGGTGGACGACGCCCGCCATGCCCTCCATGTCGACCGAAAGGAAGACGCCGCTCCGCCGGCTCGCATCCGTTTCTCGTTGCTTTGACAAAGTCTCCCAATTCTAGAGATGCGATTCCAACTAGACTCGACGCGTTGCGAATTCTTGGCTTCGATCACGTCCAGGTCGCGATCACCGCCGGCGCGGAGTCGGCGGCGCGGCAGTTCTATGGCGAGGTCCTCGGCCTGACTGAGGTCGAAAAGCCCGCCACCCTGGCCGACCGCGGCGGCGTCTGGTTCAAGTGCGGCACCCAGCAGCTGCATTGCGGCGTGGAGCCGGAGGTAGCCCGGACCCGGCGGCACGCGGCGTTGCTCACGGATGACCTTGAGGCGATCCGGTCACGGCTCGTCCGGGCCGGAATCGCTACGAGTGACGATCGGCAGATCCCCGGATACCGCCGCTTCTATGCCGAGGACCCCTTCGGGAATCGACTCGAATTCATGCAGCCGCTGAACGGTCCGATTTAACGCTCGCTTCGAGTCACCAAGCTCAACTTTCTAGATGATTTCGCGATCGCCAGTCCCTATACTTACCTCGGGGTCCCTTGTTCCAAGCCCCCCGGAACCAGGACCCCACTCCCATCTCCTTGGCGATGCGACGCCCCAACGGCGACGTCAGTAGCGTGCCAGGGTCCGAAGCGCAGCGGCGACCTTACCCGAATCGAGCATGAACGCCTGTTCGAGCGCCGGATTGAACGCCATGGCGGGCACATCGGGACTGGCGACGCGAGTGATCGGGGCATCCAGGTCGGCAAAGCATCGCTCGGCAAGCTCGGCCGCCACCTCGGCGCCGAACCCGCCGATCCGGTTCGCCTCGTAAACCACCGCAACCCGGCCGGTTTTTCGGACCGAACGTAGGCAGGTGTCAAGATCCAAGGGCCGGAGCGTTCGCAGATCGATGACTTCGACATCGATCCCTTCGCCGGCGAGGATGGCGGCGGCGTCCGATACGACAACCCGCATGTAGCCATAGGTGATGGCCGTCAATCGCGACCCGGGACGGGTCACGACCGCTTCGCCTAAAACGCGTAACGCCGCCTCGCCATCGTCGACCTCGCCTCGCTCGGCGCGATAGAGCTTTTTGGGCTCGAGAAAGATCACGGGGTCGGGATCACGGATCGCCGCCTTCAGCAGGCCCTTGGCATCGGCGGCGGTCGAGGGGAGCACGACTTTCAGGCCGGGGACGTGGCAGTAAAACGCTTCGACAGATTGCGAATGGTAGAGCGCGCCCCGGACCCCACCGCCCGTCGGGGCGCGGATGACGAGTGGGCACGAGAAGTCGCCGTTCGACCGGTAGCGGACCTTGGCGATCTCGTTGACGATCTGGTTGAACGCCGGAAAGATGTAGTCGGCGAACTGCATCTCGGCGACCGGCCGGTAGCCTTCGAGCGCCAGGCCTTGCGCCACGGCGGCGATGCCGGATTCGCCGAGCGGCATATCGAGCACGCGCCGGGCGCCAAAGCGTTGCTGGAGGCCCTCGGTTGCCTTGAAGACACCGCCCTTCAGGCCCACGTCCTCGCCCAGGACGCAGACACGTGCATCGCGTTCCATCTCCTCCGCCATCGCGTCCCGAACCGCCTGGACAAGCGTGCGCTCAGGCATCGGCATACAGGTGCCGCCAGAGGGTCCCGGGCTCCGGGTCTGCCGCCATTTCAGCCTCGTCGGTCGCCCGATCCACCTCCTGGCTGACCTCCGCAAGGAGGCGGACATCCGTCTCCGGCGTCAACCAGTCCCGCCGTACGAGCGCTTCCCGCATAAGCGGGATCGGGTCCTGGGCCGCTTCCGCCGCCAGCTCCGTGGCGTCCCGGTAGGCTCGCTGGTCGTCGTCGGTCGAGTGCGATTGCAAACGGAAGACCTCCGCCTCGATAAGGGAAGGGCCGCCGCCGGAGCGTGCTCGCGTCGCGGCCTCGCTTGCCGCCGCATACACGGCGAAAAAGTCATCGCCGCGAACCCGCACGCCCGGCATCCCGTAGGCAGCGGCCCGCTCGGCGACGCCCTTACCTGCGACCTGCAGGGCCTGCGGCACCGAGATGGCCCAGTGGTTGTTCTCGCAGAAAAAGATGACCGGGCATCGATGGATGGCAGCGAAGTTCAGCCCCTCGTGGAAGTCACCCTGGCTGGTCGCGCCCTCGCCGAAGCTGACGAAGCATAGGCCGCCCTCGCCCTGCCATTGCAGAGCCAGACCGATCCCGGCGGCCTTGGGGATCTGCGGCCCCACCGTGCTCGACCCGATTATGACGCCACGTCGGCGGCTGCCAAAGTTGCCGGGAGTCTGCCGGCCCCCGCTCGAGGGATCGGCGGCTCGAGCAAAGGCTGAGAGCATCAGCTCTCCCGCAGTGAAGCCGCAGGCCAGGGCCGCGGCAAAGTCCCGGTAATAGAGACAGAAGCGGTCGCGACCGGGCTGCAAGGCGCTGATCGCCGCCACCTGGGCAACCTCGTGGCCACGTGGCGAGATGATGAACGCCAGCCTCCCGGTTCGGTTGAGCAGGAATCGGCGGTCGTCGAGCGCACGCGCCAGGAGCACGGTGCGGTACGCCTCCAGCGCCCGCTCGCGTGTCAGGGAAGGTTCAACAGGCAACCGACGTACTGTACCCGGGAACTCAGGCGTGGGGCCGGACGACGCCGACGCCAAGGCCGTCGCCGACTGGAAGAATGGTCGCCTCCAGTTGCTCGTGGTGCAGGAAGACCTCGTTGAAGGCGCGCAGCGCCGAGGTGTCGCCATCATCGGCACCGGCCGCGATGCGCCCGCTCCACAACAGGTTGTCCACCGTGATCACGCCCCCCGGGGCCATCTTCGGCAGCAACGCTTCAAGGTAAGCGGCGTACTCGGTTTTGATGGCATCGATGAACGCGAACTCGATGCCGGGAGCCAGGCGGGGCAGCACCCGGAGGGCCGGTTCATTGATGACACGGACCTTGTCCGTCACGCCCGCCCGCAGCCAGTAGCGGCGGGCGCGATCGGTCCGGCCGCGGTCCGGATCGATGGTGTCGATCCGCGCCCCCTCGGCCAGTGCGCTCGCCATCCAGAGGGTCGAGAACCCGATCGCCGTTCCGATCTCCAACACCCGCTTCGGATTTAAGGCCATCACCAGCACCCGAAGGACACGGCCGGCGGCAGGCTGCAGGATCGGGATCTGCTCAGCACGCCCGACCTCGAGCATCTCGTTGAGGACCAGCCCGATGGGAGCGTGGACCACTTCGAGATACGCCAGATCCTGATCAGTGAACGGCATCGGCTGGCTCCTTGCGAACGAAGTGCCCGAGGGGGCCGTGGCCGTGACCGAGCGGCTCCGCTCGCCCGAGCGCGGCTGAGACATATTCTCGGGCCTGGGCGACGGCGAGGCGCGTCGACAGACCCATTGCCAGTCCGGCGGTGATCGCGGCCGAGAACGTACAGCCGGTTCCGTGAGTGCTGGTCGTCTCGATCCGTCGCGCCCGGAATTCGGTCATGCCATCGGCATCGACCAGCAGGTCGATGACCTCCTCCCCCTCGGCATGCCCGCCCTTGACGACGACTGCCCGGGCGCCCATGCCCAGGATGGCTCTGGCGGCGCCGACCCGATCGGCAAGCGAGCGGATCGGACGACCGGTGAGCACCTCCGCCTCGGGCAGATTCGGTGTCACGACCTCGGCCAGCGGCAACAGGATGGTGCGCAGAGCCTCAACGGCGTCCTCACGCAACAGGCGATCGCCGCTCTTCGCGACCATGACCGGATCGACGACCAGGTGATCGAGCCGGTGACGGCGGATGCCGCGGGCGACCAGCTCAATCACCGGTGCGCTCGCGAGCATGCCGGTCTTGAGCGCGCCGATCGCGAAGTCTTCGGCGACGGCATCCAGCTGGGCGTTGATGACCCCGGGATCGACTTCCTGAACGGCGCGAACACCGAGCGTGTTCTGAGCGGTGACCGCGGTGATCACGGTCACGCAGTAGACGCCGAGGGCCGCAAACGTCTTGAGGTCGGCCTGGATCCCGGCCCCGGCGCCCGAATCGGATCCGGCGATGGTCAGGCCGACCGGTGTCATTCCATCACCCGTCGCAGGCCCAGGTAGGACGCCGCGGCCACCGCCGCCGCGACCGCCCCCGAGAGGTCGGCCCCGTGCAGCGCATCGATCAGGGGTTGGTTTGGAAAGTGGGCAGTCGGAAAGGCGGTTGAAAACAGGTTGGGATAGTTCACGAACAGGAGGCTGACGGCGGTGCCGGCCAGCCACGCAAGCAAAGCCGGTCGCGCCTTCCCGCGACCGAAGACGAAGACGCTGAGGAGGACCACCGCCGCCCACGCCGGTGCCCAGAGGTAGGTCAGGATCAGGAAGTCTTCGTAGAACAGGTGGAAATCCCAGACGAGGACGGCGACCGCGGCGATGGCGGCGCCAAGGATGCCGGCACCGAGCGCCGTCCGCCAGCGATCGAGCCGCAAGCCGAGCGTCTGCATGACGAGGCCGGCGGTGTAGACGTCAAGGTAGTTCGCCCAGATCTCGCCGAGGATGACGAACGCGAAGAAGGGGACGGCGACCGCCGCCGGCGCATGGCGGGTAATCACGGCCAGGACCCCAGAATCGCTCGCAAGCTTCGCGTCGATGGTGGGCAGCAGCAACCCGAACGATCCCAGCAGCAGCATGGGGAGCGCGACACCGATGACCGGCCAGACCGTGACCGCAAAAAAGGAGCTGCGAGCCGGCAGGTAGCGCGAGTAATCGCTCGCGAATGGGTACCAGGAGGCGACCAGGGCGAAGCAGCTCATCAGCCCAAGGACGAACGCGCCCGGGTAGTCCGCTCCGCTGGCGGTGGGGCCGACGCTCCAGTGCATCTGGCCCGCCAGCGCGACGAAGAGGACGACCGAGAGCAGTGCGAACGCCACCGCGCCGAAGGTCTCGAAGACCTTGATCGTGCGATGGCCATAGACGGCGACGACCACGCTCAGGAGGGCGATCAGGAGGACCCAGGGAAACAGGAACTTGACCGCGAAATCGGGCCGGAGCCCGGCCACCTGGAGCAGCTGGACGCCGGCCAGGGCGGCGATCACCGTGTCCACGGCGAACCACCCCACCCCGAGAAAGAGCGTGAGCACCGCCCCGGGGTAGGCGCCGCGGTTGCCGAAGACCCGGCGCGTGAAAACGATCTGGGGCAGTCCACTCCTCGGCCCGGTGTTGCTGAGCAGGCCCAGGATCACGGCGCCCGCCAGCGTGCCGATCACGACGGCCAGCAGCCCGTCTAAGACCCCCAGCCCGTAGTAGGTCGTCAGCAGGCTGGCCGTCAGCAGGCTGGCGTAGTTGACAAATGCCCCCGCCCAGAGAAAGCCCAGCTCACGCGGATGGCCGTGCCGCTCGCCATCCGGAATGGCGTCGATTCCATGGGTCTCAACCTTGAGAAACGCGTCGGTTGCGGTCGGTTCGGTCTCGGCGCGAGTCACCATCTTTCCCTCCGCTGGCATTACCCAGATCAGGTTCCAAGGGTTGGTGGAGCGTTCCACCTCTCAGCGTTCCAAACGCACCCCGTTTACAGCTTCGAGTATAGGATCGCCGAGACCTACCAGTACCGCTCCTCGCGCCACGGGTCCGCGGAGTTGTTGTAGCCGTTGCGCTCCCAGAAGCCCAGGCGATCGTTCTCCACCCATTCGAGCCCTTCGAGCCACTTGGCGCTCTTCCAGGCGTACTTCTTAGGAACGACCATTCGCAGCGGTCCCCCGTGCTCACCGGTCAGTGCCTCGCCATCGTGGCGGTCGGCGATCAGCACATCTTCGTCCGCCACTACCTCCACCGGCACGCTCGTCGTGTAGTTCGAGGCGCAGTGGGCGATCACGTACTTCGCGCCGGCACGTGGTCTGACCAGCGCGACGAGGTCCTTGAAGGCAACCCCTTCCCAGTTGTTGTCGAGCCGGCTCCAGGTGGTTACGCAATGCATGTCGGCACTCACGGCCGTCCTGGGTAAGGCCTGGACATCGGCCCAGCGCAGGGTCGCGGGGGCCTCGACGGCCCCATACAGGCGTAGCGTCCAGAGGCTCATGTCATAGTGGGGCGGGCTACCGTAGGAGAGGACCGGCCACTTCTGGGTGAGCACCTGTCCTGGCGGGAGTCGCCGCGGGTCCTTGACCACACGGGGATCCTGCTCCTCGCGGCGCGGGAACAACATCTAACCAGGCTCCGAGGGCCGCTTCAGTTCTTTGCGGAATTCGTTGAAAGCATCAACGACGACGTCGCTGACCCCGTAAACGCTGAGGACCCGCTCGACCGCGCCCTGAACGTCCGCCTCGGCGAGCAGGTCCGTCTGGACCTCGTACCAGGGGACGACGTCGCCCTCCGCCGTCTTCCAGGCTCCGTCGGCCAGGCTCACCGGCACGAAGCCGTGCCTATCGTCGTCGGTCGGCTCACTCACGTATCTAATCTAGACTCCCCGAGGATGCTTCTGTCAGCCGTCGCTCCGATCGCGTCCTGTCACGAGTGCGTGGCGGCCCTTACCGTGCCGCTCGCGCTCTTTCTGCTGCTCGCGGAGACCGCCGTGGGGGGCGCCGCGACCGTCACCTACCTGCGCCTGACCGGTGGCCTGACCCAGGGCTTTCTGAAATTTATCGCCGTGACCTACGCGATCGTCGGGTTCCTGGCGATGCTGGCCGTGATCGGCGGTCCACCGGGCGCCTACCACACGCTGCTTGGCCTGCAGCCAGCGGCGGCGCAGGCCCTGGTCTTCCTCATGGCTCTCGTGCTGGTGATGCTCCTGATCCACGTCGCGGTGGTCTTTGATGGATCGCGAGCCCGCCTCCCCAGCTGGGCCCTGACCCTGGCGGCGTCGGTCTTGCTCCTGCTGGGCATCGCGGTCGCGCTCGCCCCGCTGGCCGGCTCAGCGCTGGACGCCGGGGCGATCGCGCTGGCGGTATTTCTCTCGGCGGCCGTCCTGGGGGCGGCGACGACCGGGATGTTGCTCGGGCACTGGTACCTGGTGACCCCGGCGTTGACGAACCGGCCGCTGCTGCGCTCGATCGTGCTCCTCCTGGTCGGGCTGATCCTCCAGGCGATCACCTATCCCCTGATGCTCGGTGGCCTGGCCCACGGCTCCGGGTCGGTCGCCCATCCGCTCATGGTCAGCCCCCCACTGACCATCCTCTGGGCCCTGGGCGCCGTCGTGCTCCCCCTCGTGGCCGCCGGCCTGGCCCTTCCGACCTGCCGGCTTCGCTCTTTTACCTCCACCACCGGGCTCCTCTACCTCGCCATGATCGCGCTGCTCCCCGGGCAATTGGTCGGACAGTTGCTGTTTTTCGTCGCAGCCACGTCCTGACAGTCGGGTTATCACCTAGGCCACGCCGGGGATCTACAGTTTCTCGGGCGCCCGATGGCTTGGCTTGCGGCCATCGAGCCCCTAGACTCCCCCGGATCGGCGAGCAATCGCACAAGGGGGTATCTCTATGTCACGTTCCGTAATAAAGGTAGCGATCTTTACGGTCGGGGTGCCCCTGGTCATCCTGGTATCGGTCACGGCTTTGGGCGCGCCTCAAGGCCACGTCGGCCACGCGCGCCTGCAGGCGGCAAATTCGGCCTTTCTGCACCTTCGCCACAGTGGGCTAAACGACCTGGGCCGGCTGGTGGACGATCTGCCGGCACCGACCCCGGTACCCGTACCCGCCGCCGTGCCCGCCGCCCCGCTCGCCCAGGCCCCGGCTGCAGCGGCCCCCGCCCGGCCGGCGCCCGTCTATCATCCCGCCCCTCCCCCGGCGCCGCCCCCGGTCGTCGGCGTGGGTGGGGCTGCCGGCGTTCAGTTGTCACTCGTCAACTCGGATCGGGCTGCGAACGGGGTCGCCGCGCTGTCGTACAGCGGGACCCTGGCCCGGGTTGCCCAGTACCGGGCCCAGGACATGCTGAACCGCAACTATTTCTCTCATTACGATCCAGCCACCGGCCAGCTCGCCTTTGTCCAGCTCTTCCACCTCTGGGGGATCGGGTACAGCTCGGCCGGGGAGAACATCGCCTGGTCGACCAACCCCTCAATGGCACAGATCAACATCATGTTCATGAACTCGCCCGAACACCGCGACAACATCCTGAACGGCGCCTACCACCGCGTGGGCATCGGGGTGGCGTCGAACGGGGCCAGGACCATGGTGGTCGAAGTCTTCAGTAACTGACGCGCCGGGGCCGGCATGGAATGTCAGAGCCGGCTCCTGGGTTACTCTCTTTGTAGTCCCGAGTCCCTCAAGGAGAGTCATGAGCAACACAGTCCAGGTCACGACCGCCAGCTTCGAGGAGCAAGTCCTCCTGTCAGACCAGCCCGTAATCGTCGATTTCTACGCGGACTGGTGTGGGCCGTGCAAGATGCTTGCCCCGCTGCTGGATCAGATCGGCACCGAGCACAGCGACGTCAAGGTGGTCAAGGTAAACATCGACGAGGAGCCTGCGCTCGCTGAGCGTTATCGAATCCGGGGCATCCCGTACGTCGCGATGTTCCGTGAAGGCAAGATCGCCAAGCAGGTGATCGGCTACCAGCCGAAGGCGATGCTGGAAGCCAATCTCGGACTGAGCGGGATCCACGCCTAACCCAGGCGCAAGCTCGTCGTCCCAGGCTTCACCTTACGGGCGGTTGGACGCTACGGGCGCGCACGTCTCGCAGGGGCAGAGCGCCCGTAAGAGCTTCAGGCCGTAGATGCCGGTGCTGTGCCCGTCTTTCCAATAGGGCCGTAGCCCGAAGAGGCCAACCGGCTCGATCTGGGCCAGGGTGACCTGGTCGTCACTCAAATCCTGTGTGCTGGCGAGCCTGCCCGGCAGGCCGCCTTCCCCGGCGCACTCGGCGCATGGGCAATGCCAGCGTAGGTACTCGAACTGGTAAACCGAGTCGTGCCTATCCGCCCAGCGCACCGTCAGGATCTGGCGCGGCCGGTCGGCGAGAATGTCGAGCGCCTGTTCGCGGTCGCTCGGGGCTTCTTCGGTCAGGCGGCTTCTTCGCCGCCCGGTTCGAGGACCAGGTCGAGGTCCTGCCAGTTCGGCACGCGTCGCAGCTCGGCCAGTTCCAGCATCACGCGGCCCTGCGCCTCGAAGACGGCGTCGTGGACAGCGTTGACGTCGCCGGCGTCGATGGCCGCCATCCGCTCGCAGAGCTCCGGGTTGTGGCGCTGCGCAAACGTCATCACGAGCTCAAGCGTGTCGTCCGGAAGCTCACGTTCGCCCGCCAGGCGCAGCTCCTCGAGCCGCGCGAGCAACGTGTCGAGCGCGGCCATACGCCAGTAGGCAAGCCTGATCGGCGCGTGCGTCGCCTCGGCCGTCGCGGCCGCCTCGGACATCGCGCGGATTGCTGCCTCGTAGTGGCGCGGCGGTTCCATGGTCGCGGTCATTCGCTGTAACACAGTCACTCCTCTGAACGCCCTGGTGGGCCGGTTCCCGTAATCCCGGGGCAATCCACCGGGCACACGCAGCCTTACGGGCTGCCGAAATGGTGATATGGAGATTGTAGGCTAGATTCCCGATCTCGTCAATCGGGTGCCGGCCCTACGCCTTGGACTCTCTGAGAAAACCCGGCGTCTGTCCGCGAGGCTTCTCCCTTCGCAGGTAGATCCGGTCGGTCCCACCCGCGGGCCCTGGAGGAAGGATGGTGAAGAGTTCGAAGCCTTGATCCGCGAGGCGATTCGCCTCGTCGATGTTGTCCACGACCTTGTATTCGAATGACATCGGTGCATAGCATAGCGCGGGGTTAACCGATGTCGCCCTCGATGCGTATGCCGGAGGGGCCGGCCACGATCGCGGCATGAGCAACGCCAAAGAAGAGCCCGTGCTCGATGACACCTGGAATGGCCTTGAGCGAGCCGGCCAGCGCCGGATCGACGGCGGGAAAGTTCACGTCGAGAACGAAGTTGCCATTGTCCGTTCGATAGGGACCGTCGGCGCCGCGCCGGAGCGGGCCATGCCCGCCCAGGTCCGCGATGCCGGCGCTGGTGCGCTCCCAGAGAAAGGGCAGGACCTCGACCGGAACCGCGCCCCGACCGAGCCGCTCCACCAGCTTCGTCTGATCTGCAATCAGGACGAAACGGCGGCTGGCGTGGGCGACGATCTTCTCGCGCAGCAGGGCGCCGCCGCGACCCTTGATGCAGTTGATCGACGGATCGATCTCGTCGGCACCGTCGACGGTGAGATCAAGGGGTCGGTCGAGGTGATCCCGAAGCCGGATACCGCCCGCCTCGGCGAGACGGCGGCTGTCCGTCGAGGTCGCGACTGCCTCCACCTGGAGGCCTGCCGCGACCAGCCGGGCGACCCCCTCGATGAAGTAGCGGGCGGTGGATCCCGTTCCCAGCCCGATCAGCATCCCCGGACGAACGAGTTGGAGCGCGCGTTCTGCGGCTGCCTGTTTGTTGGCCTCGACCTCGGTCGTCCGATTCACCATTTACGTGATACCAGCGATGTCAGGTAGAATAGAAATGATGCAAGCGCTCCTGCATAGCTTCCCGGGGAGGGTCGTCCAGAAGTTCCTTGAAGACCAGGCGCCGAACTGGGCCGTTCTGATCGCGTGGAACGCGCTCTTCGCGGTGTTTCCCATCGTAGTCTTTCTAGCCGCCGTGCTCGGCATCATTGCGGCCGTGATCGGCGAAACGAAAATGGTCACCTGCCACATTGTGGGCGGCGCGCAGATCTCCGCCCTCGATTGCACGCTCCTGACCGCCCTTCCCTCGCAGACCGTCAGCGGCGCCTTCGACGCCATCAAGCACTTCGAAGCCCAGAAAGGCTTGCTGATCGTGATCGGCGTGCTCGGCCTGCTGTGGGGCGGTTCGGCCCTCTTCGGTGCCATGGAGCAGGCCTTTGCCGTGATCTACCACACCAAGCCGCGCGAGTTCCTGCCCCAGAAGATCATGTCGATCGGCATGATCTTCCTGCTGACCCTGCTGGGCGGGGTAGCCATCGTCAGCTCCGTCGCGTTGCCCGCCCTGCCGAGTATCCCGGGTGCGCCCGATGCGCTCAAGGGTGGACTGTCGCTCGTGCTCCAGGTGGTCGTTGGCCTGATCGCCGGGACCCTGCTGTTCCTAACTGTCTACTTCGTGGTCCCCAACCGCCCGCAACAGATCGGAAAAGTCTGGCCGGGCGCGATCGTAGCCGGCGTCCTCTTCGAAGCGGTGACGCTCCTCTTCCCCGTTTACATCAACCTGACCAACAGTGCCGTCACCTATGGGAAGACCTTCGGCCTCTTTTTCGTGGTGCTGACGTTCTTCTTTTTCTTCGGATTAATCACCATGGTCGGCGTAGAGATCAACAGCGTGCTCTACCCGGTCCCGGTCGAGCAGCCGGCGCGGGGCGACACCATCGCCGCAGCGCCGAAGACCGCCGGCGACGCGGATCGTCGGGGAGCACCGCAGGCGGAGCCTATGACCAATGGGTCGCGCGGTCCGGTGCGCACCGGCGTGCGCGCCCGCACCGCTCTCCTCGTGGCAATCGGCGCGTCGATGATTGGCGTGATCGTCGGCCGTCGCAGCTCAGGGACCGACTAAACTAGCTTCTGTCGGCACCCCTAAGACAGGAGGACTAGTTGGCGCTTGAGGCGGTAACATCTCCGCGGCCGTCATCGGCCAAAGAGGCGTCACCGGGCCGAGCCTGGTGGATCGAACCGGCTCTTACCGTCCTCTCCTACACCGCCTTCGTCATCTACGCTACCTGGTCCGTCTTTTCCGGCACGGTCGTGTTCTCCGACCCCTACCTGTCACCGTTTTTCTCGACCTGGCTCGGCTTCGGGCTGATCCGGGTGCCGATCATCGGCCTGTTGATCCCCTTCCTCGCGGTCATCCCGTTGGGCCTGCGCGGAAGCTGCTACTACTATCGCAAGTCCTACTTCCGCTCATTCTTCTGGGACCCGCCGGCCTGCGCGATCCAGGAGCTCAAACGCGGAAAGTATCACGGTGAAACGCGCTTTCCGTGGGTCCTAAATAACTTTCACCGCTACTTTCTGCTCCTGAGCCTCGTCGTCGTCGTCTTCCTCTGGGTGGACGTGATCCGGGCCTTCAGCTACCACGGACACTTCTTCATCGGCCTCGGTTCGACCGTGATGCTGGTCAACGTGATCCTGCTCACGCTCTACAGCGGCACCTGCCACTCCTTCCGGTACCTGATGGGCGGCCGCATCGACGCGTTCTCCCGGACTCGCGGCGGACTCGTGTGGCAACGGATCACGATGACCCTCAACCGATTGAATCCATCGCACGGCGCCTTCGCCTGGTACAGCATGTTCTCGGTTGCGCTGACTGACGTCTACATCCGGCTGCTAATGGCGGGGGTCCTCCACGAGCCCCACGTGCTCTTCTGATGGAGCGCTTCGAGAAGCTGACGACCGACGTGCTGGTGATCGGGGCCGGCGGGGCCGGCATGCGCGCCGCGATCGAGGCGGCTACGTCGGGCGCGCGGGTCACGGTCGTATGCAAGTCCCTGCTCGGCAAGGCGCACACGGTAATGGCCGAAGGTGGGGTGGCCGCGGCTCTCGGCAACGTCGACCCCGCCGACAGCTGGCAAACCCACTTCCAGGACACGATGCGCGGCGGCCAGATGATCAACAACTGGCGGATGGCGGAGATCCACGCCAGGGAGTCCCCCGACCGCGTCTACGAGCTGGAAACCTGGGGGGCCATCTTCGATCGCACTCCCGACGGACGGATCCTGCAGCGTGCCTTTGGCGCGCATACCTACCGGCGACTCTGTCATGTCGGCGACCGCACCGGTCTGGAGATCATCCGGACGCTGCAGGACCGGGTCGTCGCCCTCGGCATCGACGTTCGGATGGAGTGGACCCTCACCAAGCTGCTCAAGAGCCGCGACCGGGTGACCGGCGCGTTCGGCTACAACCGGATCGACGGGAGCTTCGTCGCCTTCGAATGCAAGGCCGTGATTCTCGCCACCGGCGGCTGGGGCCGCTTGTACAAGGTGACGTCGAATTCATGGGAAGGGACGGGCGATGGGGTCGGGATGGGCTACGAAGCCGGGGCCGACATCCTCGATCCCGAGATGGTGCAGTTCCATCCCACCGGTATGGTCTGGCCGCCCGGGGTCAAGGGCATCCTGGTCACCGAAGCCGTTCGCGGCGAGGGCGGGTATCTGATGAATCGGGATGGTAAGCGCTTCATGCTCGAGTACGACCCGAAAAAGAAAGAGCTCTCCTCGCGCGATGTCGTTGCCCGCTCGATCTACAAGGAAGTGCAGGCTGGCCGCGGGACCGAGCATGGCGGCGCCAACCTTGATGTTCGCCATTTGGGCGCCGACCGGATCAAAAAGAAACTCCCGTCAATGTACGAGCAGTTCCTGCGACTGGCCGACGTCGACATCACGAAGCAGCCGATGGAGGTCGCGCCGACGATCCATTACGCGATGGGTGGGCTGCTGGTAGAAGCCGAGACCGGTGCCACGACGCTGACCGGCCTCTACGCGGCGGGTGAGGCGGCCGCGGGCCTGCATGGCTCGAACCGCCTGGGCGGAAACTCGCTGTCCGACCTGTTGGTGTTTGGGCGACGCGCAGGCGCTGCCGCCGCCACATATCAGCGCGAAGTCTCACCGGCGGCAATCGACGAAAAGCAGGTCGCAGCCGAACAGGAGATTCTGCTGCGGCCACTCGGAGCCGGAGGGTCAGAGAACGTCTATCACCTGCAGCAGGCTCTGCAACAGGCGATGCAGGACGGCGCAGGTCTCGCCAGAGACGAAAAGGGTCTGACAGCGTGCCTCAACAAGGTGCTCGAGCTGCGCGCGCGGTCGGCGAAGGCTCACGTCCCGGGGTCACGCCGCTACAACCCGGGCTGGCACACGACGCGCGACCTTCGATTCATGCTGACGATCGCGGAGGCCATTGTCCGCGCCGCCATCGAGCGCAAGGAGAGCCGCGGCGCGCACTGGCGCCTTGACTATCTCGAGAAGGAACCCGCGTTCGCCCGGATCAACCTGGTGGCCTCGAACGAGCAGGGCACGATGAAGATCAAGCGGCGGCCGGTCCCGGAAATGCCCCCCGAGCTGGCTCGACTCTTCGAGGAAAAGGCGCCCCAGGGCGTCTCCGCGTGAGCGCCAAGGGGGCCGGCGGCGCGACGGGTTCGGACCGACCGATCGTTCTTCAGGTCTACCGCGGCGACCAGACCGGCGGCAAGGAGGAGCGCTTCGAGGTGCCGCCGCTCGAGGGCATGGTCGTGCTCGACGCGATCCACTACGTCCAGGCCAATTTCGCGAACGACCTCGCCTGCCGCTGGAATTGTAAGGCGGCGAAGTGCGGCTCCTGCAGCGCCGAGATCAACGGGCGGCCGCGCCTGATGTGCAAGACGCGCGTCGACGAATTCCCGGATCAAGAAATCCACGTCTGGCCGATGCGGACCTTCCCGCTGATCAAGGACCTCGTCACGGACGTGTCGTGGAACTACCAGGTCAACCGGGAGATCCCGCCGTTCACGCCGCCGGCCAACGAGCCGGTTCCGTACAGGATGCTGCCGCAGGACACGGAACGGGTCTATGAGTACCGCAAATGCATCGAATGCTTCCTCTGCCAGGATGTCTGCCACGTGCTCCGCAACCACGACGACAGGTCCCGCTACTACGGACCTCGCTACATGGTCCGAATCGCCGGCCTGGAGATGCACCCGCTCGACACGGCGCGGCGCACCGGCCTGCTACATGGGAAGGCCGGGGTTGGGATGTGCAACATCACCAAATGCTGCCAGGAGGTCTGCCCTGAGCACATCAAGATCACGGATAACGCCATCATCCCGCTCAAGGAACGCGTGGCAACAGACGTCTACGACCCCATCACGTGGCTCGCCCGCAAGGTTCGCCCCAATACGGCGCATGCAGGTCACGACAGGACGGCGGAATCCAACGGCACAGCGGGTGCGAGACCGCTGGAGCGTTTCGACGTCAAAGACGTGATTCGACTGAAGGATCGGTCGCGGTCGTTCGCCCGCGTCGGCCGGGTGCTTCCCGACGGTAGGCTCGAGGTCTGGATCTTGAAGATGGGCGGCAGCGTCCAAACGTGGCGCGGCCCCAAGATAATCAACGCTGGCGACGCGACGAACAATTACGGTCCGCTCGACGAGGTCGGGATCGGGAGCAAGCTCGGCGAACATATGTAGCTGACTGGCTCCGGTTCCGATTGATAACCGGATGCCTCAGGCGGGGATGCAGCGGCTGGGCGAACGGCGCGCGTTGCACAACGGCCTGTGGTGCGCAGTGGTCATTGGGTTATTGACATACAGCTGTCGCAGGTGTGCCTCAGGATGAAAGCATGGCCGCGCCGGGCGATCGACTCGAGAAGGCGAAGAAGCGAATGTTCGACGCGATTGACGAGTACGGGACGGAGCTGCGCATGGTTGATGGCGAGCCGCTCGGGCACGGGCTCATCGCCACGCGTGAGGCGAAGGACCGGCTCGAAGCGGCCTTCGCGGATGGGCTACGTCGATTCGACCTGTCCGGTGAGTATGCGGCCGACGGCGCGCTGGGGATCGTCGCCTGGCTCCGCTGGAAATGCAGGCTCTCGGCCGGCGCCGCCGCCGAACGCGTGACGATCAGCCGCCAACTGGAGCAGCTGCCGCAGACCCGGAAGGCCTTCGCCACCGGCGTCCTCGGTTACCAGCACGTGGCGGGCATCGCCCGCACCGCCGAGCAGGTCGGCGCCGCCGAGGTGCGGAAGGCAGAGGCGGCTTTGCTGAAGACGGCAGGGACGATGGACCCGGGTCAGTTCACTGGCTTCCTGAGGAGCTACGAGCACCAGGTGGACGCGGAGAAGGCGTTGGCCGAGGCAAACCACGCGCACCAGCGCCGCTCTCTCCATGTCAGCGAGCCCAGCCACGGGCTGGTTCGCGTCGATGGGTGGCTCGATGAAGAGGGTGGCGCGATTCTCAACCGGGCATTGGACCGGTTGATGCCGCCACCCGCCAGGGACGACGATCGCACCTCGGGCCAGCGCCGGGCGGATGCCTTGATTGAGCTTTGCCAGCGACCGTCGAACCGATCGACTGACGGCGCCGGGCCCCGGCCGCACCTGGTCATCCGCGCCAGTCTCGACACGCTGGCCGGAACTCCCGGAGCGCCTGGCGGCCAGCTCGAAGGGGCTGGATCGGTGCACGGCGAAACCGTGCGCCGAGTCGCCTGCGACGCCGCCCTGACCCGGATCACCGGCCAGGGCGAGCTGGAGGCCGAGGTTAGCCGCGCCACGCGGACGATTCCACCGGCGACGCGGCGGGCGCTGGCGGCTCGCGACCACGGCTGCGTCGCCGAGGGCTGCGGCCGGCCACCGGATTGGACCGACGCGCATCACATCAAGCACTGGGTCCATGGTGGCGAAACGACGATGGCAAACCTGGTGCTGCTCTGCCGCCGGCATCACCGGATGGTCCACGAAGAAGGCTGGACGATGCGCCAATCGACGCCGGGCCGCTGGACGCTGGCCCGGCCGGTCGCCGCCCACGCCCGGTCGGCCTGACGGCGTGGAGGCGCGTTGCTTAGCAGCTAACCTGACTACCTGGATGCCACGCTCAACCCGACAACGCCAAGCAGGTATCGCTCAAAACTTTGCCAACCAGCTCGTGGCCATTGCCGTCGGCTATCAAATCATCGCCGACGGTAAGATTTTGTCGCGGGAGGTGCCAACCGGCATCCTGGAATTCGATGCCTTGGAGGGATCAGGCACCGTGAATGGCAAGATGGCGGATCTCACCATGGCTCGGTATCTCCATGAGTGGACCGTTGACGAGTTGCGCCGGCAGGGGCTACCGCAGTCTTGGCTAGCTAACGCACGAGTGACCGTTCATTTCTCGAGAAACCGAGGTGACCAGTTGGGTGAGGCCGCCGATTTGCGGGGAACGGCTCGGATCGAATCCGGCTATGGAAACGCCTCGGCGACTTATAGCAACTCCCAGCACATCACCGTAAAAAGTTCCCGGCCAAGTCTGCTGCGCCGGCTAGGTCGAATATTGAGATTTGGGCCGTGAAGGACTCGAACCTTCGACCAACCGGTTATGAGCCGGCCGCTCTAACCACCTGAGCTAACGGCCCTCAGGACACACGTATTTTGCCTGCTGGGCGCTCCGGCAGGACGAATCGGTCGACTCGCTCGCGAAAGATATCAGCGGGCATGCGTGCAATTGGCTCTCGCACCTGTACCGGAATGCCGATCTTTTTGACCAGCGCCGCGGCGTCCTGATCGGGTGCGATTTCAATCAGTTCAAGACCGGTGTCAACCAGTCGGAAGACGCCGCGCTCCGTGACATAGAGGACGATCTGATTGTTCTTCCGGGCCTGGTCGGCGCTGAACGTGAGGTGGTCGACCGCCTGGACGAACTTTTCGTTCTTTCCCTCGAGCGTGAAGCAGAAGCAGACGAGCCGAGCGCTCTGGGTGATGTCGATGAACCCGCCAGCGCCGATCACGCGGCCGCCGAGACGGCTGACGTTGACATTACCGAGTTTGTCCACCTGCCCGGCGCCCATGAACGTGGCGTCCAGGCCGCCGCCATTGTAAAAATCAAACTGACTGGCGTGGGGAATGATCGCCGTGGGATGCGCCGTGATCCCGAAGTCGACGCCGCCCGCCGGCACGCCGCCGTAGACGCCTGACTCGACCGTCAACGTGATCGCATTGGACAGTCCCGCCTCGGCCAGGGCCGGGCCAACCGTGTCGCCCGGGATGCCCGTGCCAATGTTGACGACGTCCCCCCGGTGCAGGAACCTGATTGCCCGGCGGCCGATTACGAGCCGCGCTGAGTACGGCGCGCGCGGCAGTTCCGCGCCGGCCGATGCCGAGACGTAGATCTCGTTGAAGTAACTCCCGTCCGTCTGCCGGTGCTGACGTTCCGGTTCAGGGGCTTCGACAACGAAGTCGACGAGTGCTCCTGGAACCGTCACCTGCCGCGGAGGAATTGTCCCCCCGGGCACAAGGCGCCTGGCCTGGCAGATGACGACGCCACCGGAGTTGTGCGCTGCCTGGGCGATCGCCAGGGCATCGAGCCAGACGGCTTCGTCCTCGTGCGAGCAATTGCCATCCTGATCCACCGAGCTGGCGCGGAAGATGCCAACGTCGATCGTGAAGCTCTTGTAGAACATGAATTCCTCGCCGCCGATTGACTCGATCGAGACGTAGTTCGGCGCGTGGTCCTTAGCCGGCTGATTGACCTTGCCGCCCTCTAGGCGCGGGTCGACGAACGTCCCCAGGCCGATCCGGGTCAGATTGCCCGGCCGGCCGGAGGCGATCGCCCGATAGAGCGCGGCGATCTGTCCCTGCGGCAGGCAGACGGCCTCGGCAAGACCGTCGCCAAGAAACTTGGACATTGTGGGCATCAAGCCCCAATGGGAGCCGACGATGCGCCTGGCCAGGCCCTCGACGGCGAAGTGCTCGAAGCCGATTTTTCTGTTCGACTGGCCGGCGGCGTGAACGATCGTCAGGTCGCGGGGATGGCCTGTGGTTCGGTAGGAGTGCTCGATGGCCTCATAGAGCGCCTCGGCCACACCCATGAGCGTGAAGCCATCGACGGCGATGGTCGCTCGATCCGAGATGGCGGCCACGGCGTCGGCCAGGCCGACGACTCTCACAATACGTAGCCGCCGCCGACGTTAATCACTTCCCCGGTGACATAGCCGGCCTCGTCCGAGGCCAGGAAGGCGACGACGGCGGCCACGTCGGCTGGCTGGCCCATGCGGCCCAGTGGGATCTTCGCCACCTGCTGCTCGCGGATCGCATCCGGGATGCCGCGGGTCATCGCAGTATCGATGAATCCCGGGCAGATCGCATTTGCCGTCACCTGCGACCGCGCCAGTTCCTTTGCCGCGGTCCGCGTCAGGCCAACGACGCCCGCCTTGGCCGCGGCGTAGTTGGCCTGGCCGATGTTGCCCATCCAGCTCGCGGACGCAATATTCACGATCCGGCCGGAACCCGCGGCGCGCATGATCCGGCTGGCGGCGCGGGTCATGTAGAAAACTCCACTCAGATCGACGGCGAGCACCTGGGCCCACTGGTCATCAGTCATTTTGTGAAGCATTGCATCGCGGTTGATCCCGGCATTGTTGACCAGGATGTCCAACCGGCCGAACTGCTGATGGACGCTTGTGACGACCGCGTCGCATTGACTCGAATTGGTGACATCGAGAGCCAGGCTGAGGGCGCCATGGCCGCACTCAGCGGCCACGCGAGTGGCATCGGCCTTGTTGACATCCGCACAGACGACGCTGGCGCCATCCTGGGCGAGGCGGCGGGCGATTCCCTCACCGATCCCGCGTCCGGCACCCGTTACGATCGCGATCCGGGATTCGAGTTTCAGGAAGCAAATATTACCGGCCCGATCAACGGCCGGGTGACGGGCAGCATACGAGCCTGCGTTCGAAACCAGAGCCGCAAGGATGCGGCTTTACGTTGTCGGTAACACTGTCATGAATCGACTCACGACGATCGCCTGCGTTGGTGTCATCGGCGCGACCGTCGCCGGCACTGCCGTCATCGGGCCAGTCTCGAAACCCGGACGTTCCAAGCCGACGGCCACCCTTGTTGCGGCATCACTCCCGTCGACCGGGGCGCGCCGGACGCAATTTGCGATCGCGCAGCAAGCCACACCCGCCGAGATCTATAGCCTCGAGCTCCCGCAGGCGCCTGACCCGACGCCCGCACCCACTCCGGTCCCGGTACCCGCCGCCCGGGCGCCCTATGTCGCTGCCCGACCGTGGACGCCGCCCGCCGGGTACGCGACGATCAACGTGCCGATCTACCAGCAGGCGATGGTGCTGGACTGCGAGACCAGCGCGCTCCGCATGGGCCTCGCGGCGTTTGGACATTACTACAGTGATGCTGCCCTCTTTGCCTACGAGAAT
Organism: Candidatus Dormiibacterota bacterium; assembly: GCA_030948145.1. Taxonomy (GTDB): domain Bacteria; phylum Chloroflexota; class Dormibacteria; order CF-121; family CF-121; genus JALYYC01. The sequence goes on along the minus strand of JALZAV010000003.1, from coordinate 34,281 downwards.
GCCGATACCCGGCCGCCGGTCATGGGCCCCAATCACACGGTCCTGCGATGGGGCGATCCGTACACGAATTTCGTCGGCCAGGTCAACGGGGACGACTACACCCCGACCGGCTACGGCGTGTACTGGCCGGTGATCCTGTCGATCGCGCGTTCACATGGTGATCCAGGCGCCACCGGCGGTGAGGGTTACGCGCCGGCTGCGGTCTACAACGCGCTTGCGACCGGCCATCCAGTCGAGGTCTGGGTCGAGACCAACTGGGCACGGCCGGCCGTGCGGACCTGGACCGCGTGGGACGGCCGGACGGTCCGTTATTCATTCGTCGAGCACGCCGTCATCCTCAGTGGCGTCTCACAAACGCAGGTCCGGGTGAACGACCCCCTGCACGGCACCCAGTACTGGATCAGTAAGTCCCTGTTCGAGGCCAATTGGCGAGACTTCAACAACATGGCCGTGATCTTCTAGTCGGGGGCCAGGTAACGTAACGCCATCCGAACCGGCCCTTGCCGGCTTTCGTGCAGCAGCGGCACCTCGCTCCGAGACAGAAGCCCAAGGCGCCGGATCAGGTACAGCCAGCCCGCGGTGGCCACTACCATGACCAGGAGCGCGACCAGTAGCAGGCTGCGCAGGCGCAGGTGGGCAGCCGTAAGTGGGAGCAAGAGCGAGTACGGCAACGCGGCCAGCAGGCAGCGCCCGCCATACCCCCAGGGAATGGCCAGCGACCCCGGATCGAACCGGCGCCAGGCCAGGAAGGTCAGGATCAACGTGAGGGCCGTCGTCAACCCGACGGCCGCTACCGCCCCCGACAGGCCGAACTTCCGGATCAGCCCGAAGTCGGCGACGGCGGCGAAGCCAACCTGGGCGATGCTGATCAACGCGTTCAGCCAGGCCAGCTCCCGGACCCGCACGACCAGGCCCCATGGCGTGGCCAGCAGGGCGGCAATGAAGAACGCGAGCAGCAAGGGCGCGATCCGCGCTGCTGGGGCCAATGTATAGACGGCGATCACCAGCGGCCCGAGCATCGCGGCCCCCGCGATCAATAACGGGAATGCCACCAAGAAAATGCCCTTGTAAAAGGCGACCACGGCAGCGCGGAGGCGGCCGATCTCCTGGTGACCCCCTTCGAGCGTGCCGACGACCCAGGCGCCGGTGAGCAGGCTCGGGATCAAGGCCACGAGGCGCTGCGGAATGTTGTAGCCGGTGTCGTAGTAGGCGACCGTCGTCGCGCCGCTGAAGCGCAGCAGGAACAGGCTCTCGAATTGGAGCCCGACCGCCGAGGCGATCAGCAGGCTGGGCAACCACCCGCTCGCGTAGACGAGCAGCCGCCGCCAGCCAACCCGATCACCCGGAATGCCCTGCGCCCGTCGAATCCGCCGCATCAGCACGAAGAAGTAGAACCCGGCAAGGGACGACTGGCCGGCAGCGCCCGCCACGAGCACGCTACCCAGGTGGCCGCCGCGCCGCAGGAAGAAAACCGCCAGGCCGAGCGTGATCGCCCCGGCAATCGGGGTCGCGATCGCCTGGCTTCGCATGTCGTAGATGGCGACCAGCGCGAAGGAAAGTACACCGGCGGCAATGCCACCGAGCAAGAGGAACGTCCCGAGCGCAAGCAAATCGGCGACGTGCGCCTGTAGCAGCGAGTCGATCGTCGGCCGGAGCAGCCAGACCGTCCCGCTGGTCAGCAGCCACACGGTCACGACCGCGATCGCGCTCTTGCGGACCAGGTCATGGGCCGCCGCCCGGTCACCACGCGCCAGCACCTCCGGCAAGTAGCGCAGTAGGCCCTGGTCCTGCCCGAAGGTCGCCAGCAATGCGATGTACACCAGGACGCTCAAGACCAGCGTGTAGCGCCCGTACTCGCTCGTCGGCAACTGCCGGACGAGGACGGCACCGAGTCCCAGGGTCGCAATTGCGCTCGTCGCGCGCCAGGCGACGGTCCACCCAACCAGACTCGTCGCCCGCTCGGCGAGGCTGGATCGGACGCCGGCCGGGACGTCGGAATTGCGCACTGCTCGCGGGATTATAAGCACGATCGAGGCGCAGGCACTAAAATGCCCCGCGATGTTCCTCTGGACGGACCTGCGGATGTTGGTCGTCCATCCGTCACGGGGACTGGCCGAGATCGCGTCGCGCCGCCGAGCCGATCAGGCGGCGCTGGCGCTCGGGCTCTCCCTGCTCCTGCCGGCGGTCTTCGCTGAGCTGGCCGCCTTCGCCCCGTACCGGCCGCCCGCCAACCTGGGCTCGCTTCCCTCGCTGACCGCCCAGGGCGCCGATATCTACGCCCGATGGACCTACCAGCATCGTTTCTGGATTCCTGTCGTCGAGGTCCTGGTCGGCCTCGTCCTCTGGCTGGCGGCCGGGCTCCTCATCCACCTGGGCGCCCGCGCCCTCAAAGGCCGAGGTGATCTCTCCGGGTATCTGGAGTTAATCGGGTTCGTCGCGCTCGTCGGCCTGGTCGCCATTCCCGTCTCCGCGCTCGATGCGTTGGCCCGGCTCTCGTCGAACGTGCGAGCCGCGGCATCGATCGGGTCCCTCGCAGGTTTCGTCGGCGTCGCCGTTTTTCTCTGGCAGAACGTGTTATTGATCCTTGCCGCCCAGGCGCACTACGGGCTGTCCGTGCAGCGGGCCGTGACCGCGGTGGTCGGGCCGATCGGTTGCCTGGTCGTTCTTGGGATGGGGCTCGTGTTCCTCGCCGCGATCGCGGCCGTCCTGGGGCAGGGCGCCCTGTGACGGTCGAGCGGTTTCCCGCCGGTTTTCTCTGGGGAACCGCGACCGCCGCCCACCAGGTCGAAGGCGGCAACCACGGCAACGACTGGTGGGAGTGGGAGGCGGTGCCTGGCCATATCAAGAACGGCGACCGCTCGGATCCGGCCTGCGATTCGTATCGGCGCTTTCGCGACGATTTCCGCTTGCTCGCCTCGCTTCATCAGAATGCACACCGCCTCTCGCTGGAGTGGAGCCGGATCGAGCCCGCAGCGGGCGAGTTTTCCGCCGAGGGGATCGCCCATTACGCCCAGGTCCTCCAGGCTGTCCGCGACGCCGGCCTGCGACCGGTCGTCACGCTGCATCACTTTACGAACCCAATCTGGATCGCGCGCGCCGGCGGCTGGGACGCGCCGGACACCGCCGAGAAATTCGCACGCTACGTCGATCGAGTGATCGCCGAGCTCGGCGAGCTTGCCGATGACTGGGTCACTATCAATGAACCCACCGTGGTTGCCTACCAGGGGTTTGTCCGCGGCGACTGGCCACCCGGCCACCACGGCAACGTCGGTGACGCCATACGCGTGCTGGTCACGCTCCTGCGCGGCCACTGGCTCGCCTACGAGCGCATCAAGGCGCGGCGGCCCGGCGCCCGCGTCGGCCTGGCCCACCACCTCCGCGTGTTCGACCCGGCCCGTCGATTTGTGCCGCAGGACCGCATAATTGCCTGGACGTTCCAGCGCGTCTTCAACGAGACCATGCTGCGATCGCTTCGCGATGGCCGGCTGGCGTTTCCACTCACGCGAGTCGGCCGGGCCTCAGGTCCGGCGCGGAGCCAGGAATTCATGGGACTGAATTACTACACGCGGGAGCTGGTCCGCTTCAATCATCGCTATCGGGGCGAGCTCTTCGGCCAGCGGGTGATCCGGCCGAACGTCCCGAGGTCCGACCTCGATTGGGAGATCTACCCCGAGGGCCTGTACCGGACGCTGGTCTCCTTGCGCCGCGAGCGCCTCCCGATTCTCGTGCTCGAGAATGGTATCGCCGACCGCACCGACGCGCTCCGGCCGGCGTTCATCGTCGGCCATGCGCGCGCCATGCTCCGCGCGCTCGAGGCGGGCGCCCCGGTCGAGGGCTACTTCCACTGGACATCAGTCGACAACTTCGAGTGGGCCGAAGGCTATTCGGCGAAGTTCGGGCTGATCGCCAATGACCTCGGCACCCAGCGGCGCCGCCTACGGCCCAGTGCCGAGATATATGCCGAGCTCTGCCGGACCGGGGTCGTCCCGGTCAGCGCCGCGTCCCCGCCGGGGCCGCCTGCTCCCGCGCCGCCTGGCGGAGCGCCCGACCTGCGCTGAGGCCTACCGGCCGCTCGGCGGGGTCACCCACGAGGAAGTGCTCCTCCATTACGGCCACCGTCCGGCCGTTTACCTCGAGTTCCGCCGCCAGACGGTACCGCCCATCCGCGTGCAGCCGGACAAGAGGCTCCGCTACCACGCCCGCGGGGTCGAGCTGATCCGGAATCTCCACCCAATCCTGGCCCCGAAAGCGGCGGCGCGCAAACCATCCACGCAGAGCGCGCCCCCACCCCGACTGCGGTCCCTGCTCGCGGTCCACCCGCCAGCGCAGGCGCGCCCTCCCCTGCTCTCGTGGGTCGTCATTGACGATGACCAGGCGCAGCCGATAGGGTCGGCCGCGAGCCAGCTGCGTCATTGCCCCGCGCCGGGCCGTCTCTCCCTCTGGCAGTTCGACGGTCAACAGTAGGGGCGCGAAGGCGTCGGCGACCGTCCGGTAGGCGCGCTTCGGTCGCCGGGCATGGTCGAGGATCGCCGCCGAGATCGCCGGGAAGGGGTCGACGAGCTGCGAGACCAGGATGCCGCCACAGGGGCCGAACTTCTGGCGGCGCAGCGAGAGCAAACTGGCCCGCAAGTAGTTCGCCTGGAATTCCTGGCCCGCCCGGATGTACGCATCGCGGCTTGGATATCCGGAGGGAGGGCCGAGACCGCTCCGTACCCACTCCTCTGGACGGTACCCGGCATAGCGCCAGCCCTCGTCATCGTCGGCCACCGGCCAGTGGCGATTGAGCGATCGCCAAGCGGGGGAGTTCGCGTTCGGCAGCGCCTGCGCCCCGACCTGGGTGACGAATTTCGGCCCCTCGGCGCCCAATTCCCGCCAGTGCCGGTCAGACGCCATAGACAGGTGCGCGTCTTCGTCGCCGGAGGCGGCCAGCGCGGGACGAGACGGATCGAGCTCCTTGATCAGGGCAAGCGCCTCCTCGTCCACATCGCGATTCAGCTGTTCCGTGTGTCGCTCGCCGAGCCAGGTGAGGCCGCGGCACCATGCCGGCTCCGCATGGGCCGCGTAGGTCGCGACGCTGGGGTGATTGAAGAGCAAGTGAATCGCTTCTTCGACCTGGGCAAGTACCGCCTCGCGAAAGAAATTTACCGATCGTTGGTCGGCGCGATGGACGTAGGAGGCGACCAGCGGCATATCCTGCCAGATCAGGAGTCCGGTGCGATCGGCGCCCTCGTACACGGCCGGGGGCTCCAGATGTCCGGGAAGCCGCAGCATGTCCATGTTGGCCTGGCGGGCCAGATCGAGATCGCCTGACGCGAGCTCATCCGTCGTGGCGTCGAGAAAGAACTGACTGACGTAGTTCGCCCCGCGCATGAACATCGGTCGGCCGTTTACCCGGAACGTCCAGCCGTCTGCCCCGGTTTGCAACGAGACGTCACGAATGCCGAAGGTCTCCCTCAGGGACGCGCTCCGACGCTCGTCCGCGCTGACGTCGATTTCGGCCCGGTAGAGGGCGGGCTCGCCGTGCGCCCATGGCGACCATAACCGCGGATGCGGCAGCGCGAGTTCCACCGTGACGTCCTGGACCTCGTGCCCGGCGAGCCGCAGCGCCCGTTTCATCTCGAGCGGCGGCCCGCCCTCGAAATTGTCCGGACTGACCCTGATCGACAGGTCGCCGGTCATGATGCGACCGTCCAGGTTGCGCAGACGCGCGCGGAGCACGAGCCTCGCCAGGTCACCGTCCTCGACGCGCGGCTCACAGTGCAGCCATTCGGCGACGACGTGGCCCACCTGCTCGATCAGCACCGGCCGCCATAGGCCCATGGGTACGTGCCAGGCGAACTGCTCCCCGAGCTGCCCGAGCTCATGACTCGGATAAGGCTTGTCTTCCCAGTCGTTGAAGATGCCCATCACATGGCGCTTGGCCGCCAGGTCCAGCTCGACTGGCGCCTCGATGCAGACGGCCAGAACGTTCTCGTCGAGCAGGAAGGACGAGACGTCGAAGCTGAACGGAGCGAAATAGCCGTAATGGCTGCCCAGCAGGCGACCATTCAGCCAGACGTTCGCGACCAGAAAGGCCCCCCCGAAGCGAAGCAGCGTCCGCTGCCGATGCTTGGGCCGGGGGAAGCGCAGGCGGTACCAGATCGCCTCGTTGCCGGCCGTCGCCCCGTGGAGCCTCGGCACCGCGACCGGCGCCCAGGCGTCGTCGTCGAAATCGAGGCGGGCAAAGCCACGGTCTTCGCCTTCGCCGAGGGTGGCGATCGCCATCCGCCAGCCGGCGCTGAGCTCCTGGCGGTTCAGCGACTGGACTGGAAACAGGGACAGGCAGTCATTCAGGGCCATGCTCAGTGAGACCTCGCCGGCATCGTACCGTCTACCGACCGTACGCGGTGAAACTCCGGCGATTTGTGAACGGCGTCCGCATACCCGATCTGGAGGTGTTGTTCCAGGTCTTCGATGGCGGCGGCCTCGACCAGCACGATGACCGAGCCGCCAAAACCGCCGCCCATCATCCTTGCCCCGACCACGCGCGGCGACTCGAGGGCCAGGGTGACGAGCAGGTCCAGCTCGGGGCAGCTCACCTGGAAGTCGTCCCGGAGGCTCTCGTGCGAGGCGGCCAGGAGCGGCGCGAGCGCCTCCGCGTCTCGCCGCCTGAGCGCGGCCGCGGCGGCGAGGACCCGCCGGTTCTCGGTGATGACGTGTCGAGCGCGCCGCCGAAGCAACGGGTCCTCGAGCCGCTCGAGGTCGGTCTCTGCAGCGTCCCGCAAGCTCTTGACTCCGAGCGCCGCGGCCGCCCGCTCACACTCGCTGCGCCGCTCGTTGTAGGCGGACGCCGCCAGGTCGCGGCGCACCTTGCTGTCGACCAGCAGAAACGCGTGCCGTCCGTCCGGCATCGGGATGTCCTCCGCCTGGAGCGTCCGGCAGTCGAGCAGGATGGCATTGCCGGCGCGGGCACTGAGCGCCGTGAATTGGTCCATGATGCCGGTGCGGGCGCCAACAAAGACGTTCTCGGCACGTTGGCAGAGCGCCGCCAGGTCGGCCGGAGGCATCGAACGGCCCCCGGCCTCCAGGTAGGCGACGGCAAACGCGACCTCCAGCGCCGCGGACGAGCTCAAGCCGGATCCCGTCGGAAGATCCGAGGTCACCAGCAGGTCGAAGCCCTGGCGTAATCCAGGACGGCCTTCGAGCTCGCGCGCCACGCCCACGATGTAATCGGGCCAGGTACCCTGCTTGCTGTCGGGCAGCTTCGAAAAGTCAATGGGCGGGTAGCGCTCGCTGCGCAGCATGACCTGGGTATCGCGGCGCTCCCGAAAGGCAACGCCGATAAATCTATCGATGGCGGCCGGCAAGACCCAGCCGCCGTTGTAATCCGTGTGCTCCCCGATGATGTTCATGCGTCCGGGCGCCACCGCTACCGCGGCGGGCGGATAGCCGTAGACCTCCCGGAACAGCTGCCGGGCGCGCGCCTCGATCTGGTGGGCGGCGCTCACCTAGGCCTCGCCTGGTGCGGCCAAGAACTAGATCGTTCTCAGCGGGATGAAACTCGACTGCTTGAAGTTGCGGATACTAACCTGGGCCGCCAGGTGGGACGCAACATCGCGGTAAACGCTCGCCAGCGGCGAGCCCGGGTCGCTGACCATGAGGGGGACTCCGGGGCCGCCACCCTCCCGAATCTTCTGGTCAAGCGGAATCTCGCCGAGAAACGGGATCTGCATCCGTTCGGCCAGGGCTCGCGCTCCACCGTGACCAAAAATATCGCTGCGCTCGCCACAATGCGGGCAGATGTGGTAGCTCATGTTCTCGACCAGGCCCAGGTTGGGTACTTTCAAGGTGTTAAACATCTGGATGGCGCGTCCGACGTCGGCCGTTGACACGTCCTGTGGCGTCGAGACGACGACCGCACCCGTCATCGGGATGCTCTGCGACATCGTCAGCTGCACGTCGCCGGTTCCCGGGGGGAGATCGACCACCAGATAGTCCAGCTCGCCCCAATTCACGTCGAAAAGAAACTGGCGCACCGCGCCGGAGAGCATCGGCCCGCGCCAGATCGCCGGTTTGTCGGCTTCGATGAAGAACCCGATGGAAATGATTTTGATCCCGTAGCGCTGGATCGGAATGATCTTCTCGTTTTCGGCGTACGGCTTCTCGTGCTCCGCGCCCAGCAGGATATGCACATTCGGCCCATACACGTCGGCATCGAGGACGCCGGCCCTGGCGCCCAGCTGCGAAAGCGCGATCGCGATGTTGACGGCGCAGGTGGACTTGCCGACCCCGCCCTTCCCGGCTCCGACGGAGACGATGTTCTTGACCCCCTCGACCTGCTGCTTCTGCGGAACACCGCCGGTCCTTGAGACCTGGGCGTCCCAGGTGATCCTGGCCTTCGGAGACCCGGGCAACACCGCCAGCGCGGCATCGATGTCACCGTGGATCCGATTCTTGAGCGGACAGGCGGGCGTGGTCAGGACCACACGCATGCCGATCGTCTGGGCATCGACGACCACGACGTCCTGGAGCATCTTGAGATCGAGCATGCCCTTGTGCAGCTCGGGATCCTGGACGGTGCTGAGCGCCTCGAGGACGGTCTGTTCAGTCAGCTGGGATACGGCCATGGATTGATTTTAGCCGCCCTTGCGAATGTATCCGAAGATGATGTCATCGATCAGGCGCTCAACGGGCGCAAGGTCGTCGGTGAAGACGATGCCATTGGGGGCCATGACGCGGACCTTGCCGGTGGCCAGTGCCTCGTCAACGACCGGCTTGAGCCTGGGATTCACCTGCGCCGCCGCCTGGGTCCGAAAGCTGTCGACGGTCGTCGGCGCGTCAGTCGCGAACAGCAGGCTGTTCGCGACGCCACGGCCGGTGTCGAGCACGAACACCCGGGGGAAGACGGCTGTCAGCGTCCCGCCAAGGGCATCGACCAGCCGGTAGTCCGTCGCGGTCCGGCCGACATTGATCGCCAGGACGCCACCCGGATTCAGATGTTCTTTCGCATTGGCAAAGAATTCCCGGGTCGTGAGGTAGAAAGGGATGTACGGTTGCCGGTAGGCGTCAACCAGGATCACGTCGTATCTCTGGCGTTGTGTCGCCATCCAGTAGCGCCCGTCCGCGACCGTGACCTTAAGGTTCGGCTCCGTCATGGCGAAGAAGCGGCGGCCGACGTCGACGATTCGAGGATCGAGCTCGACGCCATCGATCGGGATGGGGCCGTCGATGTCGGTGAACTGCCGCGCCACGGTGCCACCGGCCAGCCCGACCAGCGCAATCCTCGTAGGCACGCGCCCCGACCCAAAGTAGGGCGCCAGCAGCACATCATCCCAGTAGCCGTGGGTGTAGATCGTCGTCGGGTCGTAGATCGAATGGACGGCCTGCCCTTCATTGAGGACCAGCTCGTTTCTCGTTCCATCGCGGACGACCTGGATGTAGTTGTAGGCGGACTCGGCCTCGTAGATCCGCTGGCCGTAGGCGGCTCCCCGGATGCTGCCGCCGGACGCAAGGCCGAGGAGCACCACGACTAGCGGGACCACCCCATACAGGCGGCGCGCGCCACTCGCCCAGAGCCCGGCGGTGGAGATCAGTCCAAGGATCAAGGCCAGGATGATGATCGTCGGCCGGGTGCCAAACGTCGGTATCAGCCAGAAGACCGGTAGGAACGTCCCGAGGATGCTGCCAAGGGTCGAAAGCGCATAAACCGCGCCGGCGGCATTGCCGGCGCTGTCGAGGTGTTGTATCCGCAACCGGATCACGAATGGCGAGACCATGCCGAGCAGGACAACCGGCACGGCGAAGAGGACGACCACCGAGATCAGCGACCCGAGCACCAGCCCCAAGGACAGTTGCGCCAGGCCTGTCTGCGACAGCGACAGAATCGGGCGGGAGATAGCCGGGATCAGAGCCGTCGTCAGGGCGGCGGCCGCGGTCAGCTTGTAGAGCAGTCGTGCGTGCGGGTACTGGTCAGCCAGGCGACCCCCGGCGTAGTAGCCGATCGTCAGGTAGATCAGGATCAGGCCGATCAGCGTTCCCCAGATGAAGAGCGACTGGCCGAAGAACGGGGCGAGCAGCCTGGAGGCCGCAAACTCGATGCCGAGGCTGGTGAGGCCGCCGGTAAAGGCCAGGGGCAGCAGCAGCCTGGTAGCCAGCGTTGGCCGGGATCGTGCCATGGCCAGCGACGCGCTTCCACCTGGATCGACCTCGCGCCGCATATGCCGTTTCAGGATACGCGGCCGCTGGCGACCCGGCCGTTGACGCTACGTTACCTTCGCCGAGTTTGGCTGTGACAGTCGCGTCGCCGCCATACGTCCGGCCCGAGGCCGGCCGTTTTAGCGAGTAGATCATCGTCATCATCCAAGGAGGATCGATAGACCAATGTTCGCTACTACCAAGGTCAAGCTCGCGGCCGGTCTCGCGACAGGTGCGCTGACGCTCGGCGCTGCCGGCGCGTATGCCGCCGCGAACAATACGATCACCGTTGCCAACCCCACGCCGATTACCGTTCCAGGGATCAACTCGAGCAGCCCCCTGAGCGTGATCTCGGTCAGCGGAAAGACGACCGCAGTGAAGCTCCCGGCGAAGTTCGATAACCGGGGCCAGTGTGTCTCGTTCTTCGCGCAGAACAAGGATCTCGCGCTCGCGCCGACGACAGCCACGTCGGGTGCTCTGAAGCTCTCGAAGACCTTTCACGGCAAGCTGATGGGCACGGTGGCCGCCTGGTGCGAGAAGCAGGTCACGAAGTCGACGACCGCCGCCGATAGCACCGACAAGCAGACGGTCGAGACGCCGGATGCGACGGAGACGACCACCACCGACGCCACAGACTCGGCCCAGGCCCAGCCTGGCAAGTCGCACGGTCACGGCCACGGCCACGGCCACGGCCGCGGCAGCGCCAACAGCTAACTGACTGCCTGACAGATCGTTCGCACGAGGAGCCCCTTGGGGCTCCTCGTTTTTACTTGGCGACGGCTCCCGATCTGAGGCAGGCGGTGTAGTCCTGGTGCCAGATCAGGGCCGCGAGGTCCTGCCCGGCGGGCTCGAGCGCCACCGCCTGGTCATAGACGAAAAAGTAGACATTCTCGAACGTCCAATCGCCCAGGTCGCGCTGCTGGAAGGCAGTTTGAAGGCCTGGATCCTCATGCCCGGCCGCAAAAAGCTGATTGGTCGAGTCATAGATCGCCTTCAAAATCCGAAGCTGGGCCTCGAGCTCCTCGATGATCACGACGGAGGCATGGTCGAACCTCAGCTTCGCAATCCGGCGGCGGAGTTCATTGATCTCGAGCAGGTATTCGTCCATGCCCCCAGTTTATTTGAGGCGTGGCGCCGCTGGGAACCTAGCGAATCAGGGAATTCGTCGCGATCATCGGCGCGATCAGGATCGCGATGATATTGACGACTTTGATCATCGGGTTGATGGCAGGGCCGGCGGTGTCCTTGTTCGGGTCACCGACCGTATCGCCTGTTACCGCGGCGGCGTGAGTCTCGGTTCCCTTGCCACCGTAGTGTCCGTCCTCGATGTACTTCTTGGCGTTGTCCCAGGCGCCTCCGCCCGAGGTCATCTGGATTGCCAGGAAGATGCCGGTCACGATCGCGCCGATCAGCATGCCACCAAGCGCCTTCGGCCCGAGGATGAAGCCGACCAGCAAGGGGGCCGCGACCGGAATAAGGCCCGGGAGGATCATCTCCCGCTGGGCCGCCTTCGTGACCAGGTCGACCGCCCGGCCGTACTCCGGCTGGGCCGTCCCCTCCATGATCCCCTTGATCTCGCGGAATTGCCGCCGCACCTCGACGACGACCTCCCCCGCGGCCCGGCCAACCGCCAGCATGCTGAGGGAGCCGAACAGGAATGGCAGAATCCCACCAAAGAAGAGCCCCACGATGACCAGCGGATCCGTCAGGTCGAACAGCACGTGCCTCCCCTTCCCTACCTCCTGCGTGTACGAGGAGAAAAGGACCAACGCCGCCAGGCCGGCCGACCCGATCGCGTACCCCTTGGTTACGGCCTTGGTCGTGTTGCCGACGGCGTCGAGCGGGTCGGTGATGTTGCGGACGGACTCCGGCAGGTTCGCCATCTCGGCGATGCCGCCGGCGTTATCCGTGATCGGCCCATAGGCGTCAATGGCCACGATGATGCCGGTCATCGAGAGCATCGCCATGGCGGCGATGGCCACGCCGTAGAGGCCGGAGCCCGCGACGGAGGCGTCCTGGTTGAGATAGAACGAGAACAAGATGCCTGCGCCAATCACCAGCACCGGCAGGCCGGTGCTGAGCATCCCAATCGCCTGGCCCGCAATGATATTGGTGGCGTGGCCCGTGGTCGATGCCTTGGCGATCAGCCGGACCGGCGCGTAGCTGGCGCTCGTGAAGTATTCGGTGATGCCGACGATGGCCAGCGTAACGACGACGCCGACTACGGCCGCCCAGAAAAGATTGAAGTTCAAACCCATGGCGAGCGTCACGGCGAGAAAGCCGAGGAGCGCCAGGCTGGCGCTGACGCCGAGACCGCGATACAGCGCGCCCATGATCCAGGTGCTCGTCCCCAGCCTGACAAACAAGGTTCCAACGATCGTCGCGATGATCGAGATCGCCCCGAGGATCAGGGGAAAGAGGACGAAGCGGATCTGGCCCGGGAAAAGCAGGCTGCCCAGCAGCATGGCCGCGATCGCCGTCACGGCATAGGTCTCGAAGAGGTCGGCGGCCATCCCGGCGCAATCGCCGACGTTGTCACCGACGTTGTCCGCGATCACTGCCGGGTTCCGCGGGTCGTCCTCCGGGATGCCGGCCTCCACCTTGCCGACCAGGTCCGCCCCGACATCCGCTGCCTTCGTGAAGATCCCACCGCCGAGGCGGGCAAAGACACTGATCAGGCTCGCGCCGAACGCGAGGCCGACCAATGCTTCGGGCTTGCGAAAGACCCAGTAAGACAGTGCCACGCCCAACAGTCCGAGGCCGACAACGAAAAGGCCGGTGACTGCGCCACCGCGGAAGGCCAGGCGCAAGGCCCGATCCAGACCGCCGGTGGCCGCTTGCGCGGTCCGCACGTTGGCCCGCACCGAGACGTTCATCCCCACGTATCCGGCGAGCGCCGAGCATCCCGCGCCAACGACATAGAGGATCCCCGTCTGGAGGTTGATCACGAACGTGATCACAAGTGCCAGCACGACCCCGATGATCGCAATCGTGGTGTATTGCCGGTTGAGGTAGGCGGCAGCGCCTTCCTGGATCGCCGTGGCGATCCTCCCCATCGTGGCGTTGCCGGCGTCGGCCGCAAGCACCCATCTCGTCAGCAGGCCGCCGTAGGCCAGTGCGACGATCGCCGCGATGCTGACGAGAGCGAGGACTGTCGTCGCCGACGCGTCGTCAACCGTGATGGCAGCCGCGAGCAGGTTGCTGTGCCTCCCTTCCCTACGAGATTGGGCGCGCGAACGCCCGCCGTATTGTACCGGTCGAGGCTGAGCCTGCCTACTGACCGTTCCTTCCGAAGAGGCTCATCACCTGCTCCCGGATCCATTGCGGTGGCGCCACTCCGCCCGGCTTGAGCCGGTCGGGCCCCAACACCAGGACGTCCTCGGCGGCCGCCCGCGACGGCGGTTCTCGTTTCGGCGGCGTGATATAGCCGACCCCCAGGCTTTCCGCGAGATCCCGGATCCGAGCGTAGAACCCCGATGTATGCGGTGAGCGGTCGAGTTCCAGCCCGGTGAAGTCGTAGTGATGGACCCACTCGTGCAGCAGTGTCTCGAGGAAGACTTTCGGGGCCAGGACCTGCTGGCGGATGGCGGTCAGGTTGTAGATCCGGATCGAGCCGCGCCGCGGGACGGCGTCCCACGCAATCCGGTAGTAGCCGTAGGTCTTGAGTGCCAGGCGGCCGTCCCGTGTCCGATGGCGTTGCGGACGGTCCGCCACGGCGAGCTTGCAGGGTGGGAGGCCGGCTGCGTCATCGAGCGTATCGAGCAAGCGTTGACCCGTCGCCTGCCGTCCGTCGGCGGATGCCTCCTCGAGCAAGGCCAGGGCCAGCCCGCGGCCGACCGGAGGGTATCGCCAGGTGATCGTCTCCAGGCCCTTGCTGCGTTCGTAGGCGGATCTGGGCACTCCTGTCATTATGGGGCCGTGCCGCGCTCGAGCATCATTGTCGTCGGCAACGAGATCCTGCGAGGTTTCACGGTCGACACGAACTCCAACTGGCTGGCCGCCCGGCTGTTCGAATGCGGATACACCGTTCGGCTGATGACGACCGTCGGCGATGTGGATGAGGACATCGTCCGGGCCATCCACGACCATGTTGCCGAGAACGATCTTTCACGCATTTTTGTCTGCGGCGGGTTGGGGCCGACCCCGGATGATCGGACCTACATCGCCCTTGCGCACGCGCTCGATCGCCGCCTCGTCTACAACCGCGAGCTCGGCGCGCGGATGCAGAATCGCATGTTCACGTTCCGGATGGCGGCACGGCGCGGGACCGCCGAGCTGAACGCGGGAAATCGCAAGATGGCGCTGCTTCCGGAGGGGGCGGACCTTGTCCCGAACGGCGTCGGTATGGCGCCAGGCCTAGCCTTCGACCTGGGCGTCGGCCGCTACCTCTTCGCCCTGCCCGGCGTACCGGCCGAGCTCCACGCCGTCTACGAGGCCATCGAAGGTCGCTACCTCAACGGGGAGCACGGTGATGTCGTCCGGGAGCTCCATTACGAGGTGGCGCCGGAGAGCGCCTTCCACGACGTCATGCAGGCCCTCGAGCGCGAATATCCCGATGTCTCGCTCGGCTCCTATCCGCAGAGCGAAACACGCGAGCTGATCCTCCGAGCAAGCGGCCCCACGGCGGAGCGCGTCGAGGCGGTGCTCGACGCCATCCGGGCGGGGGTCAGCCAGTATCGCCCCGCGACCTGACTATTTACCGGTGAACTCGGGCTGCTGCTTGCTGACGAACGACATGATCCCGATCGCTGCATCCTCGGTCATGGCGGTCCGTCCGAAGTTTTCCGCCTCGACCTCGTACGCCTTGCCCGGTGTGCGCTCCATCCCGGCGATGATCGCTTGCTTGGCCAGCCGCAGCGCGACCGGCGCCGCCCGGGCCAGCTTCTGGGCACGCTCGCCTACGGTTGCCTGGAACGCATCTGGAGGGATGGCCGCATTCACCAGTCCGATGCGCAGCGCCTCGGGCGCCTTCAGCCTGACGGCTTCGAAGATGATTTCCGTGGCGATCGCCTGACCAACCAGCCGCGGCAGCCTCTGGGTGCCCCCCGCACCGGGGATCAAGCCGAGGCTTGTTTCCGTCAGGCCGATCGTGGACCGGCCGTCGTCGATCATCAATCGATAGTCACAGACCAGCGCAAGCTCACAACCGCCGCCCAGCGCGTGACCATTGATCGCGGCGATCAGCGGCTTGGGGAAGTGCTCGATCTCGGTAAATGCCGCCTGGCTACGGCGCGACATCTGCGCGATCCTCTCCAGCGTCGCCGGATTCTCGCGGTCGAACCCCTCTTCCCCACCCATCATCTTGATATCGGCCCCGGCCATGAAATAGCGGTCGATCGCGCTCGTCAGGACCACGACTCGTGTCGCGGCGTCGTCCGCCAGCTCCTGCAGGTGCTGCACCAGCTGCTCCTGGAGTTCCGGCGTCAACGCGTTCACGGGCGCCCGGTTCATGCGCATCGTCGTCACAAAGTCCCTGGTTGAACGCTCGAGCAGATTGGCCATCAGAACGTGAAGAGGTCCATGCCGCCCATCACCGGCAGCGCGACCCCCGTGATGTAGCCGGCGGCCGGCGAACAGAGGAACGTAATCGCGTTGGCGATATCCTCCGGCTCGCCCGGGCGCCGCATCGCGATGCGCTTGACCATCCGCTCGTTCATGTCGGCGCGGCCCATTTTGAAGGCCTCGGTTGCGATCACGCCCGGCACGATCGCGTTGCAGGTGATGTTGTAGCGCGCGCCCTCGAGGGCGAGCGTGCGGGCCAGCCCCTGCAAACCCGCCTTGGTCACGGAGTAGCTCGCCTGGCCGAAACCGCCTAGACTGCCGGCGATTGACGACATCATGATGATCCGGCCCCAGTTGCGCTCCTTCATGTGCGGCCAGACCGCTTTGGAGCAGTTATAGGCGCCCGTGAGGTTTACCTTGAGATCGCGGTCCCAGAGGGCGTCGTTCTGGTTTTCAAGCGTTGCCATGTGGTCGAGCGTGCCCGCATTGTTCACCAGGATGTCGAGGCTGCCGAACTCTTTGACCGCCTCGTCGACAACCGACTGCACCTGTTCGCGATTGGTGACATCCATCTTCACCGCCACCGACCGACGGCCCATGGCGCGGATCTCGCTCGAGGTCTTCTCCGCGTACACCGCTTTCTGCGAGGCCATCACCTGCGAGAACACACTCCCGGAGGCCTCGGCGGTCTTCTCCAGCTCGGGATCGCTCTCGAGCAGGATGTCGGTCACGACGACATCGGCGCCTGCTCGAGCCAGGGCGAGGCAATCGGCACGCCCTAGCCCGCGCGAGCCGCCCGTGACGAGGGCGACCTTGCCCTTGAGGTCGATCATCAGCTCACCTTCCGGATCTGCGGGGCCGCGTCCTGTCGGGTTAACGGCCGGCGGTCGCCTGAGATGGCGCGCGCGATGACGAGGCGCTGGATCTCGGACGTCCCCTCCCAGATCTGGTAGATCTTCGCGTCCCGCATCCACTTCTCGACGGGATACTCGCGAATGTATCCGTAGCCGCCGAGGATCTGGACGGCGTCCAGGGCCACCTGCATGCCCATGTCGGCCGAGAACGCCTTAGCCATGCTGCCCTCGGCGCGCTTGAAGAGCATGTTGTTCTGGGCCATCCAACCGGCACGCCAGGTCAAAAGGCGCGCCGCGTCGATGTTCATCGCCATCTCGGCCAGCTTGAAGCCGATCCCCTCGTGCTTGATGATCGGTTTGCCGAAGGCGACCCGCTGCATGGCGTAATCGAGCGCGAACTCGTAGGCGGCGCGGGCGATGCCGATCGATCCGGCGGCTACCGCCGGCCGGGAGTGCTCCAGCATCAGGAGCGCGCCCAACGCTCCGGGGCCGGCATCAGGATCGCCCGGCTCACCACCCAGGCGGTTCTCCGTGGGTACGAGGCAGTCCTGCAGGATGACCTGCGCCGTGTGAGACGCGCGCACGCCGAGCTTCTTTTCCTTGCGACCCATGGTCAGCCCCGGATTGCCTTTCTCGACGACGAACGCGGCGATGCCGGCGGCGCCGAGGCTCTGGTCCGTATTCGCGAAGATCACATGGATGTCCGCAATGCCTCCATTGGTGATGAACTGCTTGGCGCCATTGATCAGGTAGCCGCCGTCAACCTTCTTCGCGGTGGTCGCGATCGCCATCGCGTCGGAGCCCGTGCTCGGCTCCGTCAGGCCCATGGCGCCGACCACCGGCGCTGTGGCATTGCAAAAATCGCCGATCCAACGCTTTTTCTGCTTTTCTGAGCCCATGGCGAGGATGGCGGCCGCCGCAAGTCCAGTGCCGGTGATCGCGACCGCGATCCCAGCGCAACCCCAATGCAACTCCTCCGCGATCAACATGTTGGAGATGACGTCGAGGCCTCCGCCGCCGTATTCCTCGGGCATCACCGCGACCGGCGTCAGGCCCACCTGATGGGCTTTCTTCAAGACAGGCCAGGGAAAGTCTTCCGTCTCGTCGTAATGCGCAGCGACCGGGCGGATCTCCTTTTCGGCAAACTCATGCGCCAGCGCCTTGATGTCCTCTTGCTCCGGGGTCAGGGTAAAGTCCAGCGGCATTCAATTACTCCTTTATTTGAGAAGGTCGTTCCTTGAGAGGCTCGTTCCTGGCAAACTCGGCCTCGGCCACGCCCTTGGTCAACACTTTTTCATCGCGCTGGTTGGTAACAACCAGGTTGATCACGACCCGCCTCGACATCTCGTCCTTCTTCGTGACGGTGCCCGCGCAGGTGACCTCGTCGCCCGGCCGCACCATGCCCCCGAATCTGCCCTCAAGCCGCTTGAGGCGCGAGCGGTCCCCGAGCCAGTCAGTGAGCATCTGGTTCGCGAACGCCATTGTCAGCATCCCATGGGCAATCACGCCGGGCAAGCCGACCGAGCGAGCGAAGGCCTCGTCGAGGTGGATCGGGTTCCGGTCGCCGGAGGCTTCGGCATAGGCCCGGATTTGCGCCAGGGTTACGCCCTTGGTCAACGATGGCAGTGGCTGGCCAACCTCGATCGTCTCGAACGTGGACGCGGCGGTCGTGGTCATGGCTTACGGATGATGAACAGCGAGGTGGATTCTGAGACGGGCCGGTCCTGCGCATCCCGCGCATTCGCCTCGAACGTCACCAGTTCGAGATCGCCGCGTACGGTCACATTCGCCAGCCTGCCGGTGGTCCGGATGCGGTCGCCAGGGCGCACCGGCCGGTGAAAGATGAAGCGCTGGTCCCCGTGCACGAGGTGGGCAACGTCCATGGCGACCTCCTGATCGGACCATAGCTGCCAGTAGGCGTCGTAGCCGTAGACCATCGCGTAGGTCGGAGGCGCCTCGAGCAGCCCACCGGACGCGCCATCGCCCACGGCATCCATGTAGGCACGGATCGATGCCTCCGTCACCTCGAACGCCTGGCTCTCGTAGGTTCGACCGACGAGTCGCTGGTCGGTCACTACTGGAGCAACCCCTGGAGCTTCATCGCCAGGCCCATGTCGCCCTTGACCTTGAGCTTTTGCTGCATGAAGGCGGTGACCGGATTCAGCTTCCCGGTCGCGATGTTCATCCAGTCGTCGGTGGTCGCGATCAGGGTCGTATTGGGACTCGAAGCCGCCCCGGAGCTCAGGGTCGGGACGCCATTGTTGAGCTGCAGCGTCCAGCTCTCCCCGCTCAGGTCGAACTGATAGGTCGCGTTCAGCCCGGCGGCCTTCTCCGGTTTGGAGCGAATGCGATTCTCGATCTCGGTAAAGACTTCTTTTGCGTCAGGCATGCGGGTCTCCTTTGGTAGTCAGGTTTGCGGCGGCACCGTCGAGAAAGAGCCGGGCGCATGCCCGGGCGAGCGCGGCCGGCGCCAGCGAGGCGAGCGTGAACGGTTGCGCGTAGGCCACCTGCGAGGCCATCCCTATCAACGAGAATCCCGCCAGGGCAGGCTCGGTCACGCCCAATTCAGTAAAGGTCGGTTCGAATGCATCGACCAGGGTGCTGTTCAGCGCTGCGTGGCGCGCCTCGAAGCCGGCATCGATGCCAAGTCCCTCGGTCGTCAGCCGGCGGTTCCACGCCCGGTACTCAGCGTAGAACTCGAAGTACGAGCGCAACCCGGCTTCAAGCCGGACTCGCGGATCGCGCTCATCGCGGGTCGCCCAGTAGATCCGGCGCCGGAGCAGCGTCGCCATCTCGGCCTGGAGCGCCTCGAAGACGGCCTTCTTGTCAGGAAAGTAGAGGTAGAAGGCGCCCTGGGAGAGGCCCGCTGCCTGCACGATCGCGCTAACCGTCGCCGCGTGGTAGCCGTCGCGCTCGAAGACACGCCGAGCCGCCTCCAGCAGTTCACCACGCCGCACCCACTGGCGTGGAGTGACCGGATCGGCGGCGGCGGTCCGGATACTGACTGACACGTCAGTCAGTAATCTAACAGATCAGTTGATGACGAGGAAGACCCGCTCGAGCAAGCCGTCGCTCTGGCTGGCCGATGTCAATGTGATCGCCTGGATCGGCGCGACCGCGCTCAGGGCCTGGCTCTCGACTGCCGGCGGCACGCTCTCGCTCGACAGACGCCGGGCCGCGTCGACCAGGCTGCCGACGTTGAGATAGAGGACGACGTTTGGATTCTCAAGGGACGAGGCGATCGCGGCTTTGTAGGTCGGATCGGCGGAGATCGGAGTGGTACCGCGGTGCGCGTCGATGACGGCCTTGACCGCGGCCAGGTTCGAGCCCAACACCCCCATCCCGTCGAAGGCGGCGTAGGCGGGGGCGAGGATGGCGAGCGCCGGCGACGGCGCGGTCGTCGTCGTGATGACAACGCCCCGGTAGGTCGTGGTTGACGTCTTCGCCGGCGCCGCCGGCGTATGGGTGGCCGGGCTGGAGCCGGGCACCGGCGAACCGCCCATCGACGAGCCCACGAGCAGCAGTTTGTTGAAGAACGTACTCAGGATCCGCGGATTATCCGTCGCCAGCAGGATCGCGCCCGATGGGGTCCCGCCTGACCCCAGCTGGGCCTCAACCGCGGCATCACCGGTCAGGTGTTGGAGCACGCCGGCGGATCCAGTCAGCCCGAGCGCATTCGCGGTGCCGGCGATCGAGGGATCCGACTTCGAGTTATCGAGCACCGTCTGCAGCGACCGGTTGAGGTTGCCGACAGCGAGGAAAGCGTCACTGCGCCCCGGGATCCAGGTCAGGACGGCGCCCGGGTGACCGGAATTGCTGAGCGCGGCGCGCGTCGCCGGCGACAGTTTCGACTGGTCGAGCTTGACTCGCACGTCGGCGGCGATGCCATTGCCGGCGGCGGAGAGCGTCATGGCGACCCCTTCGAACGCGTCGAGGTCGGCCGCGTTGGCCATCATCGGCTTGCTCGCCGAGGGGACTTTCGCCAGCTGTTTCTTGATTCCCACCACGATCGAGGCTCCATTGACGTAGGCGAGCCCTACGCGATCGCTCGGCAGACCGGCGATCGTCCGCTTGTAGTTGGCCGAATCGACCAGCCGGGGTGTGCGCCCCTGCGCCGCGTCGATGACCTCCCTGATCATCGCGCTCGAGGTCGCGATGACCGCGACATGATTCACATAGCTATAGGCGGCCGGCTTGTCGGTCGTCCGACTCGCGGTCCCAACGGAGATCGTGAAGCCGCTGTATGCCTCATCGCGCCACAACATTGTCTTACCCACCCGGACCGTGCGGAGCCTGGAGAGGAACGCCTGGGCCCTCGTGTCATCGCGAGAGACTGCGTAGACGACACCGGAGCTGTCGGCTGCGCTGTCGTAATTCAATCGGGCGCTGATGCCGAGCTCTCCACCCAACCACGGCTTGAGATCGTTGCTGTAGCTGAGCCCGGTGTCCTTGAGCGCTTTGTCGAGCGCGTCGGTGATCGCCTTGTCGTCCTGGGTCGCCGGAAACCGGTGCAGGGCGCGAGCCAGATTCAGCTTCTGAGTGACCGACGGGTCGAGATTGGCCAGCACCATGACGTCGGCCGTGGCCGGCACCATCGTTTCGACCGTATTGACCGACTTGGCCATGAGGACGAGCGCCGCGGATGCGCTGATGGCCCCAACCGCGAGCACGGCTCCGCCGGCAATCAGGGGAAGGTGATGCCGCCGCAACCAGGAGGATGCGGCTGGCTGGACGGGGGACGGCATCTGGTCGCCGGGGTTGGAAATCAGGTTGATGCCTCTGCTGCATCAACTGCGGGCCGCCGATCAACTTGTTAGGTGCGCGGGCTCGTTGCCAGGGCGTTGCCGAAATGCAACCGCGCCAGGGCTTGCATCTCGTCAGGCGAGAACCCGGTGGTCCGGCCGGCCGCGTACTGACGCTCGACTTCCGCGTGGACGCGGACGACCCTCGGGTCATCCTTTCGGACCTGCTGCTCACCACGCCAGCCGTTCGTCGTGTTCAGCCAGTAGGCGATCCCGGCAAGACCGGACCGGTCGTTGACGGTGATCCCGAGCGGGCGGTCGAGGATCCGCCCCGTATCGAAGATGTTGTAGATCTCCTCGTTCTTCATCAACCCATCCGCGTGGATGCCGGCACTCGTGACGTTGAACCCCGCTCCCGCAAAGGGGTAGTTGGCCGGGAGGGGCGTGCCCAGGACATCACGGAAGTACGCCGCGGCGCGCGTAATCGCGGTCGTATCGACGCCTTCCTCTTCCCCACTGAGCCCGATGTAATCGATCAGCAGCGCCTCCAGCGGCGGGTTGCCGGTTCGCTCGCCAAAGCCGAAGAGCGAGCCGTTCGCAGCGGCACAGCCATAGAGCCAGGCGGCGACGGTGTTCACCTCACCGCGGTGAAAGTCGTTGTGCCCATGCCACTCGAGCTGCTCGGACGGGACGTTGAGGGTCCTGGTGAAAAACTGGACCAGGCGGGGCACGCCGCGCGGCAAAGAGGACTCCGGCCAGGGCAGCCCGAATCCCATCGTGTCGCAAAGGCGGAACTTGACCGGGACGCCGGCCTGACGGCCGAGGTCCTGAAGCGCATTGACCAATGGCGCGACGAACCCGTCGAGGTCGGCGCGCGTCAGATCCTCGAGGTGGCACCGGGGACGAATCCCGGCCTCGATCACGGCACGGACGACGGCCAGGTACTCGTCGGCGGCCTGCCGGCGGGTGCGCTTCATCTTGAGATAGATGTGGTAGTCCGAGGCGGAGAGCAGAATGCCCGATTCCTTGACGCCGGTGGCACGAACATTGCGCAGGTCGTCCAGCGAGGCACGCATCCAGGTCGTGACCTCGGGGCCCGGCCGTTTGAGGCAGGCGGCGATGGCCTCGCGGTCCGCCGGTGTGTAGGCGAAAAACTCGGCCTGCCTGATCACCGGCCCACCCATCGCCCCGAGCAGGTCATACAGGTGGACGATCTGGTCCGGGGTGTAGGGCGCCCGGGCCTGCTGTCCGTCCCTGAAGGTCGTATCGGTAATCCAGAGGCGGGGCGGGATTGCCAGCGGCACCGCGGTGCGCTCCAGGCGGATCGGGGGTATCCGCGTATAAGGGAAGTCCTCGCGCAGCAGATTCGGCCCTGTCGGGTCCGCCATCTCCATAGGTCGATTTTATACATATGTTGATTTACATTGCAATAGATTGACTGTTACGATTGGACCGTCGTCCAGGTCGTACGCTGGGACGAAGGCATGGTCGAGATCCACGGGGAGCACTACTTGAGCTCGTCGGAGGCCTGCGAGCTGCTCGGCGTCAAGCCGGCGACGCTCTACGCCTACGTCAGCCGCGGCCTGCTGAAAAGCTACCGCCAGGGGATCCGGCGCCAGCGCCTCTACCGTCGCCGCGATCTGCAGGGCGTCTTGCGCGTCCAGCCCAGCCGCGGCCACCGGGCCCTCCCCGATGCCGCCGACTGGGTCGGCGACCCGTAGTTAACGGAACGTGGAGTAGTCGATCTCAAACGAGTACGCAACAGGCAAAGAGCGCTGGCAAGTACAAATTAGCTGGCGGCTGACGGCATGACAACCCGCGACGAGAGCACCCGCCTTGCCCCACGGTTTGTGGTCGCGCCCGCGTCATATCTGCCGTGAGGGTTGTAGCCCGAGTTGAACAGCGACGACTGCTATGGCTAGCCGTTGCTCTCGCTGTAATCGGAGCCTTCACGATTGTCTTGCTGACCGTTCTTCGCCCCGTCATCTTTCCGGCAAGCCATGCAGTCGGGGCGTCGTGCGGAAACGTCGTCAATGGGCCTGACGGTTACAACCCCCATCCTCCTGACTGTCTCTGGAGCGCCTATCGGCGTGGCCAAAGTGCGCAGGCGGTCATGGTAGATCTCACTATCGAGGGCGATCCGATCACTTACACCGTTGAGCTCTTAGGCGCTGCCGTCCGAGTAAGCATCCAAAGCAAAGACAGATTCGGCCTGCAGGGCTTATTCGTCTACGCATGTAGCGGGCTGACACAAAAGGCTGCGACAAACGGTTCGGGCCATGTTTATCTCGTGGCCACCGGTTGCGCAGGGCCGCAAGGATTTGTGGACGATAGCGGCCACGTTACCCTTCCCTAAGCTGCGGACCGGTTGCTTCTTAACATGGAGCAACAGACCCAAGGACCGAGCCGTGCGAGAAGCCACGCGGCGTGGGAACACATCACGCGAACATAAGGGTCACTCGAGCCTAACGAAACGTGCTGTAGTCCAGTTCCTTCTTGCGGGCGAACGCTTCTTCCCGGGTCATAAAGGTCTGGAAGTAGCCGCGTCCGTGCAGGACGTAAATCCCGTCGACGTCGTCTCGGGTGACCTTCAGCTCGGCGAGGTCGATGTTGTAGACCTGGCCGGAATCCGTGGCCCGCAACCGTGGCATCGCTTAAGCGACGGTGACCTCATCCATCAGGTAGACGTCCTGGACCGCGTGGAGCAACTGGACGCCCTCGCTCATCGGCCGCATGAACGCCTTCCGCCCGGTGATCAGCCCCATCCCGCCGGCCCGCTTGTTGATCACGGCGCTCTTGACCGCCTCCTTGAGGTCGCTCTCGCCCGCCGAGGCGCCGCCGGAATTGATCAGGCCGCTCCTCCCCAAATAACAGTTGATCACCTGATAACGGGCCAGGTCGATCAGGTTGGAAGAGCTGAGCTTGTCATAGACTTTCGGGCTGGTCTTGCCGAACTTGAGGACCTCGAAGCCACGGTTGGTTTCCGGCAGCTTTTGCTTGATGAAGTCAGCCTCGATTGTGACGCCCAGGTGGTTCGCCTGGCCGGTCAGGTCGGCGGCAACCTCGTAGTTGACCCCATCCCTGGTAAAAGCCGGGTTCCGAACGTAACACCAGAGCACCGTCGCCATTCCAAGCTCGTGCGCCTCGTGGAAGGCCACCGCGATCTCCTGGATCTGGCGGTCGGACTCCGCGGAGCCGAAGTAAATGGTGGCGCCGAGGGCGACGGCGCCCAACTCCCATGCCTGCCGCACCGTCCCAAACTTGATTTGATCGTATTTATTCGGGTAGCTCAGCAGCTCGTTGTGGTTGATCTTGCAGATGAAAGGGATCCGGTGCGCATATTTTCGCGCCACCGAGCCGAGCACGCCAAAAGTCGAGGCGACGGCGTTGCACCCGCCTTCGATGGCCAGCTCGACGATCTTCTCGCCATCGAAGTAGGCGGGATTCGCGGCAAAGGAGGCTCCGGCCGAATGCTCGATCCCCTGGTCGACGGGCAGGATGGAGAGGTACCCCGTGCCGGCCAGCCGGCCGTGGTCGAAGAGGGATTGAATACTGCGCAGGACAGGGGTCGGCCGGTCACTCCCGCTGAAGATCCGGCTCGTAAAGTCGGGCCCCGGAAGGTGCAACTGGGACTTTGGAAGCGTTTCGCAGGTGTGGTCCAGCAGGCTTCGGGCATCGTCGCCGAGGATCGCCTCCAGCTTGCTCAACGGCGTCGCAGTTGCAGTGGCCATCTGTCCTCCTTTGCCTACGCCTCCAGTGTAGGACGCTGACACCGACCGTCAGGCAACCTAGAATGGCGGAGTAATGAGTCTGAACGACTGGGCGGTGCTCATTATGGGCGGATGGGTGATCGTGATCGTCATGGCGGGCCTCCTGATGGCGCTCCGCACCGGTGCCGGCGGCGAACTCGTGTTCGTGGACTCGGACACGCCAGCCCCACTCCGACAGACCTCCGGCGTCATGCCCAGTCGAGCCTGGGGATTCCGCCCCCCGGTCCAGCACTCGCACTATGACCCATCACCGTGGCAGCGCCGGCTTCCGCGCTCGGCCGAAGACAGCCTCGACAACGTTGACCGCGCCACCGAGATCAAGCGTGAACTGGGCAGCGAGCACGCACCGTGGGAGCGCCTCGACCGCCAGGGTCTCTAACCGGAGGGCTACTCCCCCAGTTCGCGGCTGACGCGGTCGAGGACATCCAGCATCCGGCGGGAGCTGGCGTGGAGGCTCTCCTGAAGGAGCGTCAAGGCATGGTGGGCGTCGGCCAGGACATCGGCCTCCCCGCTCAGATCACCGGTTGGACCGCCGAAACGAGGCAGGACGTCGGCGAAGAGAATTTGAAACCGTTCCTCCGCCAACGCCAGGCAGGTGGCGAGACTCACCACGTTCGCCTCTACCTCCGGATCCAGGGTGCGCAGAGCTCGCCAGGCGGGCTCGGGAACCCTGCTGGGCGGCCGGTCTTCCTGCATGCTCCATCATCGTAGTCAAAGATGATCGCGACTGCCATCGACGGGACTCGACTGCACTACAGGGTGGCCGGCTCGGGTCCGCCGATCGTGCTCGTCGGCGGCAAGACATCGACGATCGAGGGGGCCTGGTGGCGCTATGTCCCTGTCCTGGCGCAGGAGCTGCGCGTCATTGCGCTCGACAACCGAGGAACAGGCGAATCGGATCGACCGGACATTCCTTACAGCACGGCCATGCTGGCCGATGACGCCCTCACGGTGCTCAGGGCATGCGGCGAAGACTCCGCCCACTGGTTTGGGTTGTCCCTCGGCGGAATGATCGTGCAGCAGGTGGCGCTGCGCCATCCGGCTGCCGTCCGAAGCATGATTCTGGCGGCAACGCACTGCGGTGGCGCCGATGGGACCGGGTCGAGCGACGAGGCGTCCCTGCCTCGCGACAATCCCCTGGCGCGATACGGCAAGCTCTACGCGCGCTCATTCCTCCTCGAGCATCCGGACTGGGTCGCCGAGGACGCGCGCCATTTTGGCAAGATGCCGCTCTTCGCCATCCATCGTCAGGACCAGGCGGTCCGCAATCATCGGACCTGTGAGCGTCTAAGCGAGATCAGCGCGCCAGCGCTCGTCATCCATGGGCAGCAGGATCGGATGGTGCCGGTGGAACGGGCGCGTGAACTGGGTACGGGATTGGCCAACGCCGAGCTGCGCGTCCTCGATCACGCCGGCCACCAGGTACATTCCGAAAAATTCGAACAAGTGGTCACGCTCGTCCTCGCGTTCGTGGCCCGAGTCGAAGAGGCGCGACGCGCGGCGCCTAAGCCGCCCGCCAGGTAACCAGCCCGCCCTGGACGAACTTGCGCAGGCGTCCCTCTTCGGCGAGCGACTGGCAGTGCGCGAGCGTTTCCTGCAGGGCAAGGCGCTGTTGAAACACGTTGCGCTCCATGATCCCGTGGAAGAGGATGGCCGCGAGCTCCCATCCTGAGCGCGCATCATCGGAAGTCGCGAGTCGAACAAGCGCATCCTTGCGGTCCTTGTGATGCCGGACGATCGCGGTGATCCGGTCTCCGTGATCGGCAAATGGATCGCCGTGCGCCGGAAGGACCTGCGTCACGTCGAGCGTCGCGATCCGGTCCAGGGAGGCGAGGTAGTCTGCCAGCGGATCAGCGCCTGACTGGGGATGTAGACCGATATTGGGGCTGATCTTGGGCAGGAGGTGATCACCGGAGAACAACAGGCGCCGCTCCGGCCAGTAGAAGCAACAATGCCCGGGCGAATGACCCGGTGTCCAGACCACGATCAGCTCGCCGCCCGCCAGCGCAAGCCGCTCCGAGCCCTCCAGCAACGTGTCGGGCTCGACCACGGTGACGTACTCGCGGGCGGCCATCGAGGCTGATTTCAGGAATTCCGCCTCGGTTGGCGGAACCCCATTGCTGCTGAGCCACGCCGCGACGTCATGGACAAGATCCTCGGCACGCGCATAGCGCGGCTCCATGAGGGCTACTTCCAGCCTGTGGATGACGAGCTCGGCCTTCGAGCGTTGTCGCAGCTCCGCAGCGAGCCCGAAGTGATCCGGATGGATGTGCGTGATCAGGATGCGCCGGATCGCTTCGACCGGTACGCGCAGCTCATCGAGCTTGGCCTGTAGGGCCTGACGCGACTCGTCGGTCTGGAGCCCGGTGTCGATCAGCGTGTAGCCATCGTCATCCCGAAGCAGATACACGTTGACGTGCTTCAGCTCGAATGGCATTGGAAGCTCCAATCGGAAGATCCCGTCTGCAAGTTCCACCTGGCTCAGATCAATCGTCCCACATAGAGGTCGATAACCTCGTCATGGTCGAGCGGCTAGATCCCCAGGAGCACCAACCGGAGTCCGACGAGACCCAGGCCGACCGCCAGGAGCCGGAGAATCACAACCCCGCCCACGCGTCGCGAGAGAATCGCCCCGCCCTGAGCACCCGCGATGACGCCCACCGCGAGTGACACCGTGACGAGCACGAAGCCCGCGTAGTCGCCGCGCAGAATGTGCGTGCCGGTTGCTGCCGCCGCCATCCACATCAGCACGAACTGTGAGGTGGCTGTCGCAACGTGGGCCGGAAAGGCGAAAAACGTTGTCAGCAGCGGCACGTGCACGATCCCGCCGCCGATCCCCAGCAGGCTGGAGAGGAGTCCGATGCCGACACTCAGCGCCGCTGCCAGCCCAAGATTGAATCGGTAGGCGTAGTCGACGCCCTGCGCGTCGACCAGATGGCGGGTGATGACGAACGGGCCGTCAAGCGCAAGCGTGAGCCGTCCGCTGGGGCGAAGCAGGATGAATACGGCAATCGCGAGCAACGCGACGCCCATGGTTACGTCGAAGGCGTGGCGCGGGAACCGGTCTACGAGGATCGTGCCTAGAACCGCCCCGGGAATCGTGGCAGCGGCCAGAATGACCCCGGTTCGGTAATCGATCCGCCCCAGTCGGTAGTAGCCGACTGAACCGGACGCTGAATTGGCCAAGACTGCAGCAAGCGAGATTGCGGTGACTTGCTCAGGAGACGCGTGGGGATACAAGAGGAGCAGAACCGGGACGAGGATGAACCCGCCGCCGGCGCCGATCAAGGTCCCGTACCCGCCGACCACCACCCCCAGGGCGATGAGGCCGGGGACGAACAGCGCCGACGGCATCCGTCCAGCCTATCGGAGGAAGGATCACGCCGCGGTTTGCGCCTGGGCGCTCTCGTCCGGTCGGGCGGGCAGCGGCTTCTGCCCCTGGTCCTTGGTTGGCAGGGGAAGGTGCACCGTATCGGTGGCGATCAGGTCGAGGAAGGTGTCAACCACCTGGGGGTCGAAATGCGTGCCGCGTCCGCCGCGAATTTCGTCCAGGGCTTTCGCGAGGCCGAGCGACGGACGGTAGATGCGGTCGGCCACCATCGCCTCGAAGGCGTCGGCCACAGCGATGATGCGCGATCCCAGGGGGATCTCCTCCCCCTTGAGTCCTTTCGGATAACCGGTGCCGTCGAATTTCTCGTGGTGATGCCGGATCAGCGGCGCGACGTGGTGGAGACCCTCGACCGGTCCGATGATGTCGGCCCCGATCTGTGGATGGCGCCGCATCCACGCCATTTCGTCCTCGGTCAACGCCATCGCCTGCCTGAGGATCCGGTCCGGGATCCCGATCTTGCCGACGTCGTGGAGAATGGCCCCGAGCCGGACCGCGGCGGCCTCGTCCCGGGACAGCCCCATCCGTTCGGCGCAGGCGCCGGCAAGCTTGGCGAGCCGTTCGGAGTGCCCGCGCGTGTAGCTGTCTTTCGCCTCGATGGCGTTCGCGAGGGCCATGTTGACCTCGGTCATCAATTTTGCCTCGACGTCGCGGCGTGTCACCAGTTCCTGGTGGGAGGAGACGGCCCGCGCCATTACCG
This sequence comes from Candidatus Dormiibacterota bacterium, assembly GCA_030948145.1. Taxonomy (GTDB): domain Bacteria; phylum Chloroflexota; class Dormibacteria; order CF-121; family CF-121; genus JALYYC01. The sequence goes on along the minus strand of JALZAV010000003.1, from coordinate 5,152 downwards.
ACCCGAGCACGGCCACCACGAAAAAGAGGAATAGGCGTTGCAGGATGATGATGCGATCAAAGGCGACAGTCGCGAGGTACGTACCGTTCTGAAGCGGCGAGACCGCGCCCGCCGTGATGTACAGAACAGCGACCAGGGCGGCGCACAACACCGATGCAGCTACCCCGAAGCGTAAGGCGGAGACCGTGATCACGAGAAAGAAAAGCGCGGCAAAGGGGCTGTTGTAGCCGCCCGAGGAGAACGTGATCATGGTGGCGACCAGCAAATCGACGCCCGTGGTCGTGTAACTGAAGGCCCGCCCTGGGCGACGGTGGAGGAAGAGCAGGAGCAGCGTGCTCAGGCAGACGACGCCCCAGGCGCCGAGGATCTCATTGACGCGCCCCTGGTCGTAGGTCGCGTCGGGGGTCAGGTTGTTGAGGATGACGGCGAATATCAGCAGGGTCCAGCGAAACAAGCCGGTGAGGCGCTCGTTTCCCAGGTTGATCAGGCTCTCAGCGGGATCCTGGGGGCGGCGCCGGCCCTTGCGCGAAACGTTGCGGACGGCCATCGCCGCTAGTATCCGGCCGCTCTGTGACGAGTAGCGTTACGAAGCGGTCGCACCCGCGGAACAGGCGATCTCAGGAAAGGCTGACGCCCAGAAGATCGGCAAGCAGGCGGCGGACGTCCTGGTACTGGCGAAAAGCGCCGTCGGCCGCCGTCAGCGCGGCATCGACCTGGGCAAACGCATCGCGAAGCGGGGGCAGCAGGCCGGCGGTCGCGACCCGGGCTCGTTCGGCATGCGCCGCCGCCAACTGATCGCCAATCGCCCTGGCCGATTGGGCGTAATCGGTCGCCATCGCCTCCGTCTGCCGAAGCAGAGGCGGTAGGTCGTCCGGGGTCAACGTTCTGCCGGCGTACTGCTGCTTCAACTGAGCGGCCTGCAGCCCGATGGTGGCGGCCGACTCCCCCGCCCGGCTCAGGTCGGCGCCGATCGCCGCCAGATGGGAGGTCGCCTCCATTTGGTGATCGGCCGCCGGCACGCGACCGAGCAGCGCCAGCGCCGGGTCCTCTCGAGTCCGGGTTTTGGCCGCCTCGAAATCCCGCTCCGCCCGGCGGAGCTGCGCGGCGATGGCCGGGAGGCTGCCGGGATCGGCCGCCGTGGCCCCCCGGGACAGGCCTGCCTGTGCCGCCACCAGCTCACGCCGACCGGCGTCCAGCGGCTGATAGAGCTGAAAAACGCTGAAGCCGGTGTAGGCAAGGCCGGCGAGGAGGGCCAGCAGCAGGAGCACGGCAAGGCCTCCGAGACCCTGCTCCCGGGCTCGACTTCGACCCGCAACGCAAAGAAAAAGGCGGGCGCCCGCAGCGCCCGCCTTCTCAACAGAAGCCGGCTTACGCGCGCGCCCGGTTGCCGCTGACAAGCCGAACGACCCAGAGCAGGATGATCGCGCCGATCAGCGCCGTAACGAACGTGAGGATCAGCCCGCCGCCCGAGATGTTGAACAGCGTCTTCAGCAGCCAGCCACCGAGAAACGCCCCGACCACGCCGACGACGATATCCATGATGATGCCGTAGCCGTGACCGCTCATGACCCGCCCGGCAACAGCGCCGGCCAGACCGCCAATGATCAAAAAGACGATGAGATCCACTTGCTTCCTCCTTGTTGAAAAATGTCGCTCGATTAGTTGTATCTCATTCCGAGAAGTGTGTCAATGCTGCTATCACGTCAGGCACAGGTAGCGACGAGCTCTGGGGGCGGAGGGCTAGCTGGCGAGCTGCTCGTCGACCCCGGCCGGTGCCTCGTCAGGAACGGTGAGTCCGGCAAAGAGGTCCCGCTCCAGCACCCCGGTCACCCAGGGGCTGGGAAAGATCCGCTGAAAGCCTTCGACGGCCGCGGTGCCGCTCCCGATGCGGAGGGCGGTGGAGACGGTCGCCGGGGAGCCGCCGGCTCGAAATCGGTGATAGAGCTTGGCGGGGAGGGAGCCGGAGCCGGAGGTCGCCCGGCGGGCTTGATCGAAGGCGCGCGTTCCCGCCGTGCGGATCGCCTCATCGTCGGCGCAGACGACGACCACATGCGGGCGGATGGCACGAATCAGATCGGTGAAGAGCTCGGTCAGGGCGGGCGACTCCCGCTCCGCAGGTCGGTAGTCGAGGAGGACGAGTGCCTGGATCCCGAGCAGTCGCGCCCGGCTTCGCAGCGTGGCGGTTTCGGGACCGCCGGCGCAGGCGATCGTCACCGCCACGCCGCGGGCGGCGTATCCGGCGAGCGCGAGGCCCCCAAGCTCTGGAAGGCTCTCGAGATCAGGAACGAGGCCCAGAAGGCGAAGGGGCACATCGGTTCATCGACTCGGCGTGGCGAATCTTTCTTCTCAGCGGAGATTAGCCGGCCGACCGGGCGCTCGACAACAGCCGGTCGTAGGCGTGTTTCAGCTGCGGATAGCGCAGGAATATGAGATGGGCGAATTCCTGCGTGAGCGCCCGGGGCGGTCGCACCAGCCGCATCCCGGCTTCACTCAACAGGCGGTTACCCTTCCGTCCATTGCAGCGGCGGCAAGCGATCACCTGGTTTTCCCAGCTGTTCGCCGCCCCGCCACGCGAGGTCGGCACCACGTGGTCCACTGACAGCTGCGCGGACGGCATCGACTTGTTGCAGTACTGGCAGGTGCCGTCATCGCGAAGCAAGAGGTTGCGGCGATTCGCGCGAAGCATCCGGCGCGGAATCTGGATGTTGGACAGCAGCCGGACGACAACAACGTCGTCCCCAAAGCAACGTCGAGCCATGGCCTGCTCGATCGCCTGCCGCGCCGCGTCATCGATGAAGGTGACGCGCTGCTTGGTCAGCAGGACGACCAGCCGCCGCTTACTGATGACGTTAAGCGGCTGTAGTGAGGCGTTTAGTAGAAGGACGAGTTCGAACGACCTCCTTTATCCGGCTCCGCGCACCCAATATACCTCGTGCTCAACTGGCGGCCTGGACCCGGCGCTCGAGCGGCACATAGGGGACGTCCTTGAGGCCGATGTACTCGGCCCTCGGCCGGATGAGCCGGTTGTCGTGGTACTGCTCGAGGATGTGAGCGGTCCATCCCGCCACGCGACTGGTGGCGAACACCGGCGTGAACATATCGATCGGGATCCCCATCGTGAAGTAGCACGACGCCGAGTAGAAGTCGACGTTGGCATACAGGTGCTTTTGCTGCATGACGACCTCTTCGACCCTCCTGGAAATGTCGTACCAGCGCAGGTTGCCGGCATGCTCGCCAAGCTCCTTTGACATCCGGCGCAAATGTGTGGCCCGAGGGTCCTCGGTCCGGTAGACGCGATGGCCGAAGCCGGAGATCTTCTTGTGGGCCTGCAGTGTCTGAGTCACGTACGGCTCCGCCCCGGAGGGATCACCCACGGCCTGAAGCATCTTCATGACCTGTTCGTTGGCCCCGCCATGCAACGGACCGGCGAGCGCGCCAATGGCGGAGACCACGGCGGAGTACATGTCGGCCAGCGTCGCGGCGGTCACGCGGGCCGCGAAGGTCGAAGCATTTAGCTCATGGTCCGCATGCAGGATGAGCGCAAGGTCCATGGCGCGGACGGAGAGCTGATCAGGCTCGGCGTTGAAGAGCATGCGAAGGAAGCTGTCCGCATGGGAGCCCTGGGACGACGGCGGGACCGGCTCCCGGCCGTGACGGATTTGCTCGTAGGCCGCCACGATTGTCGCCGTCTGCGCCGTCACCCTCAATGCCTTGGCGACGTTCGCTTCCTCGCTGGAATCGTGCGCCTGCGGGTCGTAAAAGGCGAGCGCCGACATGGCCGTCCTGAGCGCATCCATCGGGGTCGCGGTCCTCGGGAAGTCCTTCATCAGCCGCAAGATCGGGTCCGGCAGCTTGCGATGGGATGCCAGGTCCGCAATGAACCGCTGCAGGGCCGCGGGGTTCGGCAAGCTGCCGAACCAGAGCAGGTAGGTGGTCTCCTCGAAGGACGACGATCGGGCCAGGTCATGGATGTCGATACCGCGGTAGGTGAGCTTGCCTTCCGGTCCGATGATGTCGCAGATTGCAGAGTTGGCCGCGATCACATCCTCGAGGCCGGCCTTCGTCATCGGCATGTAAGCAGTATAAGAACCGGTTCGCACCTGACTCGCGACTGCGGCTAGTGGAGCACCACGGTTTCCGACAGGGCGAGCCCCGCCGCGCCGACCGAGAAGGTCATGGTTCCGGCCGAAGGCCGGACTTCGATCGCGCCGGATGAATCGCGGCCGGGTTGGACCACCCGGACGACCGCGCCGGCCGCCTTTGGATCCGGGGTCAGGACGAGCGAGTCGGCGTAGCCGGCCGCGCGGCGGATGTTAGGACAGACAACGTCCGTGCCACGACTGGTGGCGGTCACCGTCGCCTTCCCGAGAACGAAGGTCCGCACCAACCGGTCGACACGCCCGGCATCGAATTCCGTGTAGTAGAGGTTGTCGGCCCCATCGAGCGCGATCCCCTGCGGACCCCGAATGCTTCGCAGGACCTGGACGGCGTGGCCGAGGGAATCCAGTTCGTGGATCGCGTTGTCGCCGATCGTGTTGACGAAGAGGTGACCGCTGGCGGACACTAGCACATCGTCAGGGATCGGTAGCGTCGCGAGGCGCCGCTGGCCTGGTTCGAGGGCCCAGAGGGCGCCGCCCTCGTCCGCCACGAAGATCCGCCCCTGCGCATCGCTCGCCGCCCCCACCGGCCGCGTCATGCCACTGCCGATGCGGGTTTCCGACGTCCCGTCGGCACTGACCCGCCAGACGACGCCGTTCGGACTGTCCGGCACCACGATGTCCCCGTTTGCCAGCCGCGGACCGATGCCGTCGAGCCCGTCACGCCCGGTCCGATTCGGAAAGGTCCGCCAGAGGCGGACCGCGTGCGAGGCGAGGTCGACCGCGACGATGCGATTACGGCCCTGTTCCGCGACGAGCAGACGCCCGTCCGCGGCGACCACCATTCCCTCTGGCGCAGACAGGCCGCCGACGACCACCGCGAGGGAGCCGTCGGGATTGAGCGTCGAGACGGTGCCGGCATGGATGTCACTGATCAGCAGCCGGCCGTCAGGGTCCAGGGCGAGGTCATCCGGACCTTGCAGGCCGGCCTTGAGCACCTCCGCTCCAGCGGCCGCGGCGGCGGTGGGGCACGACGGCAGCGGTGCCGGCGTGGC
>JALZAV010000067.1 GCA_030948145.1 Candidatus Dormiibacterota bacterium | reverse complement strand
AGCAAGGCGCCCGCTCGGTGGGCGAGGTCGCTGATGGGTTGCGGCTCTTCCAACACACCGTAGAAGTTGGGCTGCTGCAGGATCACGGCGGCCGTGGTGCTGCTGATGGCTTGTTCAAGCTTCGCCCAGTCGACCCGTCCGTCGGCCCGAGCCGGGACCCGGAGGATCTCGTACTGCTGCGCCTCCGAGTAGGTCTTGAGGACCTGCGCGTACTCGGGGTGGAGCGCGCCGGCGACGACGACGTTGTGGCGGTTCGTGTGCGCCACCGCCATGCCGGTCGCTTCGGCCAGCGCGGTCGCGCCATCGTAGAGCGAGGCGTTCGACACATCCAGCCCGGTGAGGAGCGTGATCATGGTCTGAAATTCGTAGGTCGCCTGCAGCGTGCCCTGGCTGGCCTCGGCCTGGTAGGGCGTGTAGGTCGTATAGAAGTCGGGCCGCGAGATGACCTGATTCACGATCGCGGGACTGAACCGCCGCGACGCCCCGGCACCCAGAAAGCTATGCGACGGTGCGATTCGCGCATTCAGGCGGCCGAGCTCGCGAATGTACTGCACGAGCTCCACCTCGGAGAGCGGGTCGGGGAGCTCGACGCGATCAAGCCGCAGCGCCTCCGGCAGGTGCTTGAACAAGCCGTCGACGCTGTCCAGCTCGAGCGCTTTCAGCATTTCGGCGCGCTCGGCCTCAGCGTTCGGGAGGTAGGTCACAGGTGCTGCGTCTCAGAATAGCGACGACGATTCGCGGCATCGACGGCCGAGGCCAAGGAGACGACGAGCACCGCAGCGAGCGTACTAGATGTACGCGGGCGAGGCGCGCAGGAGTCGACGCCGGCGTTCGGCCGGCTAGGCCGATGAAGCGTCAAGCTATTTCTGGGACGTTGCACCTTCAGTGGGATTGGCCTTGCACGAGCGCGTCGTAGGCCTTCTCGTCGAGCAGCTTGGGATTGTCCTTCACGGAGCGGAGCTTGATGATCCAGCCCCTGCCGTAGGCGTCCTGGTTGACGTACTCGGGGTGATCCTTCAGTTCCTGGTTGACCTCAGACACCTCGCCCCCAACCGGGCTGTACAGATCGGAGGCCGCCTTGACCGATTCGATCACGCCAAGCCGGGCGCCGGCATCGAGCTGCTGGCCAACCGCCGGCAGCTCGAGATAGATGACATCGCCGAGCTGCGACTGGGCATATTCGCTGATCCCCACCGTCGCCGTGTCGCCATCCTTCTTGACCCATTCGTGCGTCTCCGCAAATCGCATCCCGCTCAGATCTGCCATCCCAACTCCCTTTCCTTCATTTCGGATGAGGCCGCTTGTAGAAGGGCAGCGGAACAACCTCGGCCGGGGCAGCCATGCCACGAACCTCCACGCCAAAACGGGTCCCCGGCTCGGCCAGCGCCGGTGGCACATAGGCCATCCCGATGTTGTACCCAAGCGTCAAGGAGACGTTTCCCGACGTCACCGTGCCGACCCGCTGCGCATCGCTCACAATGCTGTAGCCGTGACGGGGGATGCTGCGGTCCAGCATCTTGAAGCCCACGAGCCGCCGCGAGAGTCCCTGCTCGCGGGCCCGCACGATGGCATCACGGCCGATGAAGTCCTTGTCGAGGTTGAGGGTCCAATCCAGCCCTGCTTCGAGCGGATTGGTGTCGGCATCCATGTCGTTGCCATAGAGGCGCATTCCCGCTTCCAGTCGCAGCGTGTCGCGAGCGCCCAGGCCCGCGGGCCGGATGGCATCGGACTGGCCCTCGTCGAGCAGCGCGCGCCAGAGCCGCACGGCATCGGCATTCCCGCAAAACAGCTCGAAGCCATCCTCGCCGGTATAGCCGGTCCGCGAAATCACGCACGGCACATCCGCGACGTTCCCCTCGACGAAGGCATAGTACTTGACACTTCCCAGGTCGGATTTCGTCAGCCGCTGGACGAGGCCGACCGCTCGTGGACCCTGCACGCCGACCAGCGCCCATTCCCGCCCGATATTGAGAACACGGCCCCCACCCTGCCCTCCCCCAGAGGGGGAGGGTGCCGATGACTGCGACCGTATCCATTCGAAGTCGCCATCCTGGTTGCCGGCATTGACCACCAGCAGATCGCTACCGTCGGCCATCGCGTAGACGAGTACATCGTCAATGATGCCGCCCTTCTCGTTGCAGAGCAGGGCGTACTGGATCCGTCCGTCCTTGAGCCGGGTCACGTCGCGAGTGACGACGCGCTGGGCAAGGCTCGCATCGGTGATGCGCAGCTCACCCATGTGCGAGAGATCGAAGAGGCCGACGGCTTCTCGCACGGCGCGATGCTCTTCGCGGATGGTGCTGTACTGGAGTGGCATTACCCAGCCGCCGAAGTTCGTCATCTGGGCGCCGAGGCGGACGTGTTCGTCGTACAGCGGTGTCCGCGCGGCCGTCACGACCAAACGTTACGCCTCAGGGTCGGGCTCGTCAGGGTCGTCGAGGACGTCGAGGTAGTCGAGCAGCTCCTGGTCGTGGACCACTTGCGCCCCATGGAGCATCTCCAGGATGACGTTGACCCGTGCCTCCTCCCACTGCAGGAGCTTGGCCAGCTCGGCCGGCGTTGCCTCCCGTCCGAGTCGCTCCGAGAGCAGGCGTTGCGCCGATTCCAGCAGGCGGCAGGCGATGACGAACGCCTCGTCGTTGCGCTGGGCCTCTTCCGTCTGGGCAAGCACGTCATCCATGGTGACGGCGATGGCCTGAACCAGCCGGGCATGGAAGCCGCCATCGCCGGGTTTGTAGTGCTCAACCGCCGAGATCAAGCCGACAGTTCCCTCCTGGAACAGGTCGCCAAAGGGGACGCCCCTCTCCTTGCGGGCCTGGGCGGCTTCCACCACCAGGTGGAGGTTGCGCTCGATCAGCGTCCGGTTCGCGGCGTCGCGGTCCACCCCCAGCGTGGCAAGGAGCCGTTGCTCCTCCGCGTTGGATTGTGGTGGATACTGCGCGACTTGCTCGCGGATCTCGTCCTCCTCATCCTTCGGAGATTGCTGTTCCATGCGTAGGGCCACGTTTCCATTCTACGAACGACGGGCCTGCGAACCGGGGCTATGATCAGATCGTGAAGAGGGCCACCCGGCTCTTTCTCGCGGCCGCCTTGCTGGCCGCTTTGGTACCCGCGGTCCAAGCCCGCGCCGCTGAGCCGCATGTGCTGGTGGCGACCCTCAACGGGGTCATCAACCCGATCACCGACAGCTATATCTCCAAAGCCGTCGACCGCGCCGTTTCCACCCAGGCGAACGCGCTCATCATCCAGATGGACACGCCGGGCGGGTTGGACACCTCCATGCGGGGCATCATCAAGAAGATCCTGGGGGCGCCGCTGCCGGTGGTCATCTTCGTCTCGCCTTCGGGTGCCCGGGCCGCCTCGGCCGGTCTCTACATCACGGAGGCGGCCGATATCGCCGTGATGGCGCCCGGAACGAACATCGGCTCCGCGCACCCGGTCAGCCTGGGCGGGTCCAACCCCGCCGCCAACCCGGCGGCGAGCCCCAGTGCCAGCGGCGGAACCTCGACCGCGCCGGACATCGAATCGCAGAAGATCGAAAACGACGCCGCGGCCTACATTCGGGCCCTGGCCACGCTCCACCACCGCAATGCGGACTGGGCGGAGAAGGCCGTCCGGCAGAGCATCAACGCGCCCGCGGACGACGGCGTGAAACTGGGTGTGGTCGATTTCGAGAGCCGTGACCTCGACACGCTGCTGCAGGACCTCGACGGTCGCCAGGTCTCAAAGGGCGGCCATACCTACACGCTCCAGACGGCCCGCGCAGGCATCCAGCGGTACGACATGAGCGGATTCGACCAATTTCTGCAGGCGGTCGCCGACCCGAACCTCGTGTATCTCCTCTTCCTGCTCGCCATCATCGGCATCGGCTTCTGGGTCACGCATCCCGGGATGTTCTTGCCCGGGGTGATCGGCGTGATCGCCGGCGTGCTCGCCGCGCTGTCCCTGTTCGATCTGCCGATCAACATCGCCGGTCTCATTCTTATCTTGATCGCGGTCGTCCTCTTCATCATCGATCTCAAAGCGGTGACCCACGGTGTGCTGACCACGGGCGGCATCGTCGCCATGACCCTTGGAGGCCTATTGTTGATCAACACCAGCTTCCTCGCCGAGGGCATCAACATCCCGCTCCTTATCATCACGGTCCTCGTCATTGCGGGCATCTTCCTCTTCATCCTGCGCAAGTTGATCGATGCCCGGCGCCGTCCATACGCAGCCGGTGAGGAGTCGATGATCGGCACGCTGGGTACCGTGCGAGAACCCCTGAATCCCGGTGGCATGGTGTTCGTCAACGGTGCGCTGTGGCAGGCAACCTCAACCAGCGGGCCCCTCGATGCCGGGACACAGGTGCGCGTCGTCGGGGTCAACGGACTTCGGGTCCGGGTCGAAGCCCTGCACCAACAGCAAGCTGGGCGGTCACAGGGGCCGCAGGCTGCATCCTCGTGACGCGCTCGCTTTTCCACGCCGGAGCTCGCTGATGACACGCTCGCTTTTCCACGCCGGAGCGCGCTGAAAAGACGTGATCCGTAAGATGAAAACCGTCGACCTAGTGCATTAGCGAGGAGGGACCCGTGGGCGTATTCGCGCTGATCGTCCTTGGCATCATCGTTCTCGTTGTCCTGATCGGCCTCAGCTCGGCGATCCGGATCATCAACGAGTACGAACGCGGCGTGCTCTTCCGCCTCGGCCGGCTGATGGACTTGAAGGGCCCGGGGCTGCGGCTGATCATTCCGTTCGGCATCGATCGCCTGGTGAAGATCGATCTGCGCACCGTGACCCTCGAGGTCCCGCCGCAGGAGGTCATCACGCTCGACAACGTGACCATCAAGGTCAACGCTGTCATCTACTTCATGGTTGTCGACCCCCGTAACGCCGTCACGCGGGTGGCCAACTTCATCAACGCCACGTCACAAATAGCCCAAACTACGCTACGGAGCGTGCTGGGCCAGTCGTCGCTGGATGAGCTCCTCGCCAATCGGGAGAAGATCAACGCCAAGCTCCAGCAGATCATCGACGAGCAAACCGAGCCCTGGGGCATCAAGGTCTCGACGGTTGAGATCAAGGACGTCGAGCTCCCCCAGACGATGCAGCGCGCCATGGCCAAGCAGGCCGAGGCCGAACGAGAGAAGCGAGCCAAGATCATCCATGCTGAGGGTGAGTTCGAGGCGGCTCAGAAGTTGACCGATGCGGCCGGCGTGATCGCGACCCAACCTAGCGCGCTGCAGTTGCGCTATTTGCAGACCCTTACGGAGATCGGGGTCGAACGGAACACGGTGGTCGTCTTCCCGGTGCCGCTAGACCTGATCTCGCAACTCATCGATATGCGCCAGATCAAGGGCGGCGCCCCAACGACACCAGCAAAGACCTGATTCTCCTGCTCTTCCACGGCGACGCCGTCCTCGACTTCTGGACGGTCGTCCTCATCGGTATCGTGGCCGGCCTCTACGTGCTCGCCAATTTCGGCGAGCGCAACTCGACCGCGCGGATCGTGTCGCTCATCGCCGGCGCAGCGCTCGCCGGGGTTGCGCTGCTGCTCGGGTTGTTGGTCGGCGTCGGCCACCTGCTGCTCTACCAGAACGGGGGGGAGACCGCAGACAAGTTCCGGACGGCCGAGCTTCTCGCCGTTCCCCTGATGATTGCGGGCAGCCTCGGCCTCCTCTACCTGTGGACACCCGTCCAGCGCGCGGTCGCTCGCGTGATTCCGGTACGCGCCGGCTCGCCGGTCATCTATCTCACGGTCGTGCTCGGCCTGCTGCTGGTGGCGCAGCAAGCCGGTGCCCAGGTCCAGTCGGGCACACCCCTGACGCTTGCGGATCTCCTCGCGCAGGACCTCCCGTTGCTCATCCTGGCCTTTGTCGGTGTTGGCATCTTCGTGCGACGGTCGCCCGGCGAAGCGACCGAACGCCTGGGCCTGCTGCCGCCGCGGCAGAAGCGCTGGTGGCTGGTCGCCGTGTTGGGCATCGTCGTGTTTCTCGCGATCGCCTATGGGATCGAGCGAGTGGCCGATAAAATCAGCCCGTCGACCCAGCAGCAGGTCACCAACGCGACCAATGTGCTGTTCAGTCGCTTCAATAACCCGTTGGGCGTCATTCTGCTCGGCCTGCTGCCGGCGGTCGTGGAAGAAACGCTGTTCCGCGGTGCCCTGGTTCCGAGGCTCGGGGTCGTGGTCACGGCCGTCTTGTTCGCCGCCCTGCACACCCAGTACGCGATCACTTTCGCGACCCTGGAGGTACTCGTCCTTGGCATTGGCCTCGGATTGCTGCGCGTTCGCTCCGGCAGCACGCTGCCCTGCATGGTGACCCACGCGGGCTATAACATCGCCGTGGGCGTGCTCGGCTATCTGGTCAGGTAGTTATGCACAAGCATTCCACTTGTGCAAACGTGCGTTTGCGACAGCCGCCCGTATAATTCGGGCAGCGCCGTCCTGCGTTCAGCCAGCAAATTGCCAAGAGTCTACGCAGTCGTCAACCAAAAGGGCGGAGTCGGTAAGACGACGACCGCCATCAACGTGGCTGCCAACCTTCCTCAGCTCGGCTTGAGCGGGCTGATCGTCGACATGGACCCGCAGGGCAATACCACCAGCGGGCTCGGCATCACCCGCAGCGAGCTCAGCAGCAGCGTCTACAACGTCATCGTCGATGCCGAGGACATCAATGAGGTCATCCGGCCCACCGCGGTCCCGGGCCTCGACATCCTTCCCTCCCACCGCTCCCTGGCGGGCGCCGAGATCGAGCTGATCAACCTTCCGCGCCGCGAACGCCGGCTGCTCTATGCCCTCGAGTCGCTGCGCGTCGCCTACGACTACATCATCATCGACTGCCCACCGTCGCTGGGCCTGCTCACCGTGAACTCCCTGGTGGCCGCCGAGTACATGCTGATCCCCATCCAGTGCGAGTACTTCGCGCTCGAAGGCTTGGGTGCGCTGACGCACACCACGCAGCTCATCCAGCGCGAGCTCAATCCACGACTGAAGATTGGCGGCATCGTCCTGACGCTCTTCGATCCGCGCTTGACGCTGACGCTCCAGGTCGCCGAGCAAGTTCGCGCACGCTATCCGGAGAAGACGTTTCAGACGGTCATCCCACGCAACGTGCGGCTCAGCGAGGCACCCAGTCACGGGATGCCGATCACGCAGTACGACCCGACGTCGCGCGGCGCCGTCGCGTATCAGGAACTCACCAAGGAGTTGATCGCCAGATGAACAAACGACGTGGTTTGGGTCGGGGCCTGGAGGCCCTGATTCCGTCGGGGGAGTACGTCGAGGAGCTAAGCGACAACCGCGCCCGCCGCCGCTTTGCCCTGCAGATCGCGATCGCCGAGATCAAGCCGAACCCGGAGCAGCCGCGTCGCTCCTTCGATCCGGCGTCACTACAGGAACTGGCCGACTCCATCCGGATCCACGGCATCCTGCAGCCCTTGCTGGTTCGCGAGGGACTCGCCGGCTACGAGCTGATTGCTGGCGAGCGCCGGCTCCGCGCGGCGGAAATTGCCGGACTGGCGGAAGTCCCGGTCATCGTCCACCCCGGCAGCGGCGGTCGCCTCGAGGAGCGGCTCGAGCTGGCGCTCGTCGAGAACCTGCAGCGCACCGATCTCAACGCTATCGAGGAAGCGCGCGCGATTCAGCGGCTGCTGCGGGACTTCGGCCTGACCCAGGAGGCACTTGCCGAACGCCTGGGCAAGAACCGGGTATCGATCGCCCAGAGTGTGCGCCTCTTAGGGTTGCCGGAGCCGGCGATCAAGGCCATCGAAACCGGAGCGATCACGGCCGGCCATGGGACAGCCCTGCTAGGCCTGCCGACGGCTGTCCAGCAGCTTGTCGCGCTCGAGCGGGTCATTCGGGAGCGCTGGAGCGTTCGCCAAACGGAGGAGTGGGTTCGGGCCCGCGCGACGGAAACGGGCAGCAGAAAGCCCCGCCAGGTGGCCACCGTGGATCCCGAGACCCGGGCGGTCGAGGAGGAACTCCGCCGGGCGTTGGGTACCAAGGTCGTCCTTACCAGGCTCAAGCACGGCGGGAGGTTGACGATCGAGTTCTACAGCAACGAGGAACTCGAGGCCCTGAGGCGACGCCTAGCTGGTAAATAGCCGATCCTGTATCGGGCGCACATGGTGTCGAATCGACCAGCGACGTGCGGATCGAGTGTGTTGCGGCGCCGCTGAATGAGGGGAACCAGCACGTCGCGCACTCGTACCATGAACTGATAATAGGTGCGCCCGCCGTGGAGGTAAGGACCATACAGATGCCCGCCGGGCAGGATCTGTTGCAGCCAGCGAAATGTTGCCTTGTGGCGTACGTGCATCTTGATGATCACGTGGGGCTGCTTGCGGTCGCCACCAAAGTGGCCCTCGCCCACTAGTAGGCCGATCAGAAAACCCGTATCGAATTCATTCACGCGGCACAATCCGGTCTGTCGCCAGAACTGGAATGTAAAACGTGTAACAAACGCCCTCCGATGCCAGTCGTCAGCCCGCGCGGGCCGCCACTGAGCTCTTAGGCTCGTACGGATCGGTGACCGCTGAGACGACCTTGCCCACGCCGCGAACCTAACCCCCCGTTTTGACAGCTGTCTCTAGTAACTCTCGCTCTCGTCGGCGTCCTCCGAGGTGCCATCGCGGCGACAAGAGTCGCACGCACCTAGCGGCTATTCGCGGATCCAGCGGTCCGCGGTCCGATCGTACTCGTGCAGCTCGCCCCGCTCGAAGAAGAGCGCGATTTCCGTCTCTGCCCGGCCGGGTGAGTCCGAACCGTGGATGAGGTTCATGCCCAGGTCGAGTGCGAGGTCGCCGCGGATCGTCCCGGGTGAGGCTTTCAGCGGATCGGTCGCGCCCATCAGGCTGCGCACGACGGTGACCGCCTCACGCCCTTCCCAGATCATCGCCACCACCGGGCCTGAGGTGATGAACGCGATCAGGCCATCAAAGAAGGGCTTCCCCTGGTGCTCCGCGTAGTGACGCGCCGCCACATCTTTGCTGATCCGCATCATCTTCAGGCCGGTCAGCTTCAGCCCGCGACGCTCCAGCCGCGCGACGATGGCCCCGACCAGTCCACGCTGGACGCCGTCGGGCTTGACCAGGACCAGCGTGCGCTGCATTCGCTATGGTCCCGCGGCGAGGGTCGGCTTGGCGCCGAGAAACCCGACCTGCCCCAGCGGCCAGATGCGGACCTCAGCCTTACCAAGGATTGAATCGAGCGTGATCGGACCGAAGAGACGCGAGTCGCTCGAGTGGTTGCGGTTGTCGCCCAGAACGAAATACTGATTCGACGGGATCAGCTGGTCCTGCCCAGATGGCGGATAGTTGCCGTTGTAAGTCCACTTCTCCGGCAGGTAGGGCTCGTTGAGCACCTGCCCGTTGATGTAAACGACGCTGTTGGTGATGTGGACCCGCTCGCCGGGCAGTCCGATGATCCGCTTGATGAAATCCCGGCTGGCCTCATCAGGTGGCTTGAACACGATGATGTCGCCGCGCTGCGGCTGGTGAAGCTTGTAGGAAATCTTCGAAGCCACCAGCAGGTCGTTGTCATGCAGCGTCGAGTACATGCTCGAGCCCAGCACATGGACGGTCTGCACGGCGTACTGGATGACCACGTAGAGAACAAGGGCGAGGAACACGATCTCCAGCGTGTCCCTGAGGAACGACTTCTGGCGCGCTGGTTGCGACGGCGCCGTCGGTTGCGCCATGTGCGGCTGCGCCATCCTTTAGCTGTTCAACTTCATCCGGGGCGATTCATTGTAATCCGGAAGGAAAGCAACGCAGCCAGTTACGCGATCTGCTTGAGGAACGGTGCTTCGCTGCGGAAGGGACCGATCACCGCCAGCTGCAACGCCTGGCTGAACAGCTCTTTGGCGATACGCATGACGCCATCCGCGGTAACTGCGTCGATCTGGGCGATGTTCTCCTCGACGCCCTCGATCTTTCCGGTCAGTGCTTCCTGTCCGCCGTACCAGGTGGCGACTGAGTTGGTGCTCTCCATCTGCAACAGCAGGCGGCCCTTGAAAAACTCCTTCGCCTTGGTCAGCTCCGCGCTCTGGACTGGCTCGGTGCAGAGCCGGCGCAGCTGGCCGACGATGGCGCCGACCGCGCGTGCCGCCTGCCGCGGTTCCGTGCCGGCGTAGACACCCAGGACGCCGGTGTCGAACATCTTGTTCACGTAGGAGTGGACGTCATACGCCAAGCCGAGCTTCTCGCGGACTTCGAGGAAGAGGCGGGAACTCATGCCCTCGCCGAGGACGCAGTTGAGGATGTCGATCACGTGCCGATCGCGATCCATGTAGGACGGGGCGTGCACACCAAGGACGACGTGTGCCTGTTCCGTCTTCTTCGACTTGAGCAGGACATGCGGCTTCAGCCCATTGCCAACCGATGGGAGAAACGCCGGCGGAGTGGCGCCGTTGCCGCGCGGCTTGAGGTACGGTTCGATCAGGCCGATCGCCTCCTCATGCGTGACCGGCCCGGCAATCGTCACCACCAGGTTGCGGAGCAAGTAGTGCTCCTCGAGGTAGCGGGCCAGGTCATCGCGCGACAGGGCGCGGACCGACTCCTCCGTCCCCCCCACGTCACGGCCGAGCGGATGATTGGGCCAGCTGATCTGCTCGAAGAGACTGTGGACGTACTCCTGCGGGGAGTCCTGGTACATGCGCAGCTCCTCGAGGACGACCAGCCGCTCCTTCTCTAGCTCGACGGCGTCGAGCAGGGGCTGAAAGAGCATGTCGCCGAGGACGTCGATAGCCAGCTTCGCCTTGGTCTTGGGCACGCGCGCCCAGTACATCGTGAGCTCCTTGTCGGTGCCGGCGTTCAGGACACCGCCAACCCCTTCGATCGCCTCCGCAATCTCCTTCGCTCCGCCGTAGCGAGCCGAGCCTTTGAAGAACATGTGTTCGAGGAAGTGGCTTATCCCGGCTTCCTTGTCAGACTCATACCGGGAACCGACCTTGAACATGATCGCCATCGTGATCGACGGGCGGTCAGCCAGCTCGGTCGAAACGACTCTGGCCCCGGTTGGCAAGGTGGATAGACGATAGGGAGGACGGGCCTGGGGCACGATCTGAGTATATCGTAGGGTTACTCGCGCATCCTCACATTTCGACAGCGCGACGGTGCACTTGGTGAGCGAAGGCATGTCGGATAATAGATAAGCGTGAAAGACCGTTTGGAATTCAGCCAGCGACTGAATCGCCTGATCTCGCGAGTCGAGGCCTGGAATTATGCGGATTCAGATGCAGGTGCTGGACTGCCGGTCGAGGTAGCGCGGGAATTGAGGGCGCTCGCCGCGGCGGCGGCCTCCCCGACGCTCAAACAGGGCGTGCGCCGAGCCCAGGACGCGCTGGATGACGGCTTATCAGCCGAGGCGGTAGCGGCGGCGCTGTACCAGGTTCGAGCGGATTTAGAGGCGGGCGGCGCTCAAGGCGTCTCTCCGCCGCCCTCGCCCTCGCGATAACCAGGCCGCCGCTCGCCGAAGCGGGGCCGATCGCCGAACCGAGGCCGGTCGCCATAGCGTGGACGGTCACCGTACCCCGTACCTTGCCGGGTGAGTGGCGGTGACGGCGCGGGGACCGGGCGTTCGGCCGGCCGCCGGGCGGCCGTGACACCGTCGGGCAGGATGGCGACCCGCCGATTGGGCTCCTCCCCCTGACTCTCGGTTCGGATGCCGGGCTCCTTTTCGAGTGTGATGTGCACGATGCGCCGCTCGTAGGACTGCATCGGGTCCATCATCACGCGCTCGCCGGTGCGCCGCACACGCTCCGCCAGCCGCAGCGCCATCTCTTTGACGGTTTCCTCGCGACGATTGCGGTAGTGCTCGACGTCGACGACGAGGCGACGACGATCGACGCGACCCTCATTGAGAATCAGGTTGACCACCGTCTGAAAGGCGCGCAGTGTCTCGCCTCGCCAGCCGATCAGCAACCCCAGATTGTCACCGGCGACATCGATCATCACCGGGTCGTCCGCCTTTTTGATGAACACCTGCGCCGTGATCCCCATCTTGTAGAGGAGCTCGGCCACAA
>JALZAV010000066.1:10206-12133 GCA_030948145.1 Candidatus Dormiibacterota bacterium | reverse complement strand
CGGCATCGATTACATCATCACCTACATCCCGGGCGTCGCCTACGACCATGAAGCGCTGCATCGCTTCGAGTCTGATGTGATCCCGATCGTGGCTGCGGTCAGCCCATCGGTGGCGGAGCGGCTTTGACGCGCAGCGAGGTCACCGCCTACATCGATTTCCTCTGCCCCTGGGCCTACCGCGGGTCGCTCTGGCTGGCGGAGGTCGAAAAGGCCGGCCGCGTCCACGTAACCTGGCGCTTCTTCTCCCTCAGCCAGAATCACCACGCCCGGGAGGGCCAGCCCGGTCCGCCGGTCTGGGAGGCGCAGCCAGCCGCCGCCGGACTGCCCGCCTTCCTGGCCGCCACCGCCGCCCGCGGGCAGGGCGACGGCGCCGCCAACCGCTTCCGGGAGGGACTCCAGCGCGCTCGCCACGAGGATCACCAACGGGTCGACGACCCGGGGACGCACCGGCAGGTTGCCGAGCGCGCCGGGCTCGATATCGCTCGCTGGGAGCGAGACCTCGCCTCGGCCAGCTTCGAGACGCTTGCCCGCGAGCACCAGGAGGCGGTGACCAGAGGGGTGTTCGGTGTCCCCACGCTGGTCTGGACCGAGGGCCGGAGCTACTACCTCAAGCTGACAGACCTTGTCACAGGCGAGCGCGCGGTTCCACTCTATGACGCGATCGAGACGGTCCAACGGTTCGGCGAAGTCGTCGAAATCAAGACGCCAGAATCAGAGGGGACGCTGGCGGCATAAGTTTCGTGCGGCCCGGCGATGGCAACTGTGATGCCGTCGATGTCAGTAAACTTTCCGCGCCGCTGGCAGGAAGATTGTCGTCAAAAAGCTCACCGAATCCATCCTTGACAACCTCGCCAGAACAGGCGACGCTATCAGCGAGAGGGCAGGGTGACAGGAGATCCGACCGTCAGCGAACTGGCCCTGCTGGGTCACAACCTCCGGACGCCTCTGACCATCATCAACGGGTACGCGGATCTGCTCAAGGGTGGCGAGTTGACTCCCGAGGCCCAAGCTCACGCCTGCGAGCAAATCCTGGAAAAGTGCGCCGAACTGAATGCCCTGATCCGCGATTTCGTGAACGCAGATGAGTCCGTCCTCGCCGCCGGCGCTCGCCGTTCCGCCTGAGAACGTCCGAGGCTAGGCGTCCTCCAACATCACGTTGTCGATGTAGCAGTACATCCAGTCCTCACCCGGCTGGAAGGACTTGATTACCGGATGATGGCTGGCCTTGAAGTGCTTCGTCGCATGCTTGTGCCTCGAGGAATCGCAGCAACCGACGTGCCCGCAAGTCTCGCAGAGGCGAAGATGCACCCAGGTAGCCCCGATCTCCAGGCACTCCTCGCACCCCGTCGAATGCGGCGTCGGATTCATGATCCGGTCAAGATGGGTACAGATCGCGGTAGCCATCCCGGTTCAACCGCCTCGCTCGGCGGTCTTCACCGTCAGGTCCCGGACCTCGCCCGCTCGGAGCAGCCGAAGGTCTGCAACCGCGCCGACTTCAAGCCGATGCAACGCACCGAAGAGGTCATCGAGCCTCTGAACGGCGTCGCCGTTGAGCGCGAGGACGGCATCGCCCTGCATGACGCCGGCTGACGCCGCCGGCCCCGCGGGATCAACCGTGACGACGAGGAGGGCTCGATCCTGTCCTGCGAGCGCCGCCGCCTGGGCCGCCAGCCGGATCGGCTGCGTGCCGATTCCAAGGTAGGCACGCCGGATCCGGCCGTGTTCCTGGAGGGCTCTGGCCACCTTCTCGGCGGTCTCAACCGGGAGAGCCCGGCTGGCACCCTGGCCATAGTTCCAGCTATTGATCCCCACGACCGTGCCGGCACTGTCGAGCAGCGGGCCTCCGGAAAAGCCAGCCAGCAGCTGGGCATCGGTGCCTATCAATGCTTCGTCTTCTCCGCCGCGCCAGTTCCGAAACGATCCCCCC
>JALZAV010000066.1:0-10106 GCA_030948145.1 Candidatus Dormiibacterota bacterium | reverse complement strand
GATTTCGGTGAATCAGGAGTCGAATGGCTTTGCCGTCAGCGGATACCGTGCCGCTAACGGCGTGCACGTAAAGATCCACCACCTGAACATTGTCCCGGTGATCGTCGCCGCGGCAGCGCAAGCGGTGGGCGATGACATCCAGTTGAACGGCATCAACCTGGAACTGAGCGACAACACCACCCAGCTGAAGGGGGCGCGCCAGGCGGCGATGGCCGCGGCGCGCCAGCCGGGCCAAAGTCTGGGCTGACCTCGCCGGCCGCCATCTGGGCAAAGTCCTTTCCGTCTCGGAGGTGATCGCCAACGGCGGAACCTCGTCTCCGTGCGGCGGCTCCGGGGGTGGCTGCGGCGGTGGCGGCGGGACCCCGATCCAGGCCGGCCAGGCGGCGGTCAGTGTCGACGTCGCAGTGGTCTATGAACTGACCGACTAAGCCCGGTGCTGGGCGACGTCCTGGTCGCAGTCCGGACAGTCTTCATCGGCGGAGGGCACCCGCGCCGGGGTAGGCGCCTTCGGCTCCATCGCGAAGCCGGCTGTACGCCAGGCCGCCAGACCACCCCGAAGCGCCCAGGCCTGACGACCGTGGTTGCGGAGGAAGTTGGCGATCCGCGCACTGGTCTCCTCGTTGGGACAGGTGCAGTAAGCGATCACCTCGAGATCGGCGGGAAGACCCCGGAAATGAGGCACTATCTCTGCCGCCGGCCGGGCGGCGTCCAGGGCTCGGAGCACCGGCTCGGGCAGGACTCGGATCGAGCCTGGGATGCGGTGATTGACCGCCGGCCAGACGAGCGCGCTGGTGACGTCGAGCGCGACCGCTTCACCGGCGTCCAGCCGTGCCTTCGCGACGTGCGGCTCGATGCGAACGCCGATCATCGGCGTCGCGGCTCCGGCGGCGCCTCGGGCAGCAGCCATGGCAGGGCCTCGGCCATCGGCTGGACGAGGGTCGCGTAGTGCGCATGATCGATTCTGTCCTTGACCAGCACGCCCATCGCCGCGCCCAGGGCGGCATGCTCCGCCTTGTGCCCTTTGTCGCCATGTTCGACCTTCCACGACACGACCGACGACCGGCCTTCCGTCAACTCGAGGACGTCGCGGCGCGCCTTCTCCCACGTATCGCCTCGATTGGCTTTCTCGAGAGCGTGAAGCGCCATCTTCTCGGCCTCGCGGAAGCGCTGCATGTTCACCGCGTCCTCATGGCGATCCCATCCCCAGGCCGCGCGCTCGATCCCGGCCGGCGACAGTGTCCGAGCGTCCTGC
Organism: Candidatus Dormiibacterota bacterium; assembly: GCA_030948145.1. GTDB lineage: Bacteria > Chloroflexota > Dormibacteria > CF-121 > CF-121 > JALYYC01. Next base: position 8,854 of record JALZAV010000066.1, on the reverse strand, counting down.
AGCAATCGCTCGATTCCCTGTTCGGTCGCCTTATATCCATATCCGTCCTGATCCATTGGTCCTCCTTTCCTCAATCCGTCAGACGAGGATCCAGCCCAGCCCGATCGCGCGGGCCACCGCCTCAGCCCGCGAGCGGGCGCCCAACTTGCCGAGTACGCCCCCAGCGTGGAATTTCACCGTGTGCTCGCTGATGCCAAGGCGTCGTCCGATCTGGCGATTCGTCAATCCTCGCGCCATCAACTGCAGCACCTCGAGCTCGCGCCCGGTCAGCGACTCAGCGTTAACCGGAAGCGGCGAGTCGCCTGGGTCCTCGGCCGGAAGGAGTGCGACCAGGTCGGGCCGGGCGATCGTAACCATACCGTGGGCTGCCGAGAGCAGCGCGAGACGAAGTGCCTCGACCTCGACTGCCGCCGGGAGCAGGGCGGACGCCCCGAAATTGAGCGCGGTCGCCACTGCCAGCGTGCCACCGCCCACCGCAACGATCGGAAGGCCCGGCTGCGCGACCGACAGCCGGCCGATCGCATCCAGGTCTTCGAGCTCCCCATCTCCGACGTCGAGCAGCACGACCTCCGGCTGCAGCTGACCGGCCAGCGAGGCGGCGTCGAGCAAGCGGCCGGAGCCGACCACACGGACCCCCGGCATAGCGGCCACCATGCCTTCCATGCCGCCCCGCGCGAGCGAGCTCGGCGACACGATCAGGAGGCGAAGGTCAGCCACAGCCATGATCTACCCACGATACGCCGGAAGGGCTACGCGAATTCGAAATCAATTGGAAGCGTCGAGCCAGTCGCGGGTCAGGAAGAGCCAAAAGGCCAGACCGGCGAAGCGACCGTACGGTCGGAAGCGGCGCTCGATCATGCGATCGCTCACCGGTCGCCGCCGACCCATCAGTCTGGCGTAGGTCGGACGGGTCCAGGAGTCCAGGATGAGGCGCGAAGTACGCCCCAGCATGAGCATGACGTGAGCCGCGGCGTACGGTCCGACGCCCGGTAGCGTCCGTAACTCCTCCTCCACCTCATCGTCCGACCGGTCCTCGGGCGAGGAGGCACCAAGCGCTTCAAGGTCCACTGTGCCGTCGGCGACCGACATCGCCAGCGCGCGCAGGTAGGCGCCCCGGTAGCCGGCCCCGGCGACGCGGCGGTAGAAGTCCTCGCCAGCCGCCGCCATCGCCGCCGGCGTCGGGAACGCCCGCCCGAATGGGCTGGAAGCCGGCGCGCCCGGCGCCTTGACTCCGAGATGCTCGATCAAGGCGTTGACCATCCGGGTGGTGCCGCCCCACGAGGTGTTGGTGGTGCAGATCGTCTTGACCACATCCTCGAAGACCGTCGGGCTGCGGATCATGCGTCCCGCGCCGGAGGTGACCCAGGCCAGGTCCGGATCGTTCGCGGCAAGCGCGTAAAAGGGCGAGAGGTCCTGGTCGAGGCTGAGCACGTGCCGGGTCCGGGCGATCAGCACCGTGGCAGTCGTCCCGCCCGGCGGCGGCCCGGCCACCGTCACCAGGGCATACCCGGGTCGCGACGGTTCGAGCGTCAGCGTTCGCGCGCCGCGGGTGATCGGTACCGTAATCTCGAAAAGCCCCGTCTTCTCGTCAAGACGCATCGGTGGCAAAGCCGCGAGGCCGTGGGAGAGAAAGACCCGCCGCAGGTCGATCGGCTCCCCGCCAGGACCTACGAGTCGAAACTCCGCCTTCCAGGGCGTCACGGCTGTCGCGCCTTCGTCCAGATCCAGATCTCCCCCACCGATCGGAACCCAAGCGCGTGGTAATAGACGGGCAGAAAGGAATCCCGAGTGCACTGCAAGGTCAGGCGCGCGCAACCGATGGCCCTGGCTCGCCGTCCCGCCTCGGCGACGAGGGCCGAACCGATCCCGCGTCGCCGCGCGGCTCCGCGCACGAAGAGCGCATGGAGATAGCCCACCGTGGCGTGCTGGTAGAGGCCGACGTGCCCGAGCACCTCACCGGCCGCCCGGGCGAGCAGCCAGGACTGGGACGGATTGGCTCCTTGCGCCCGATAGAGCTCGACCAACTGACGGGCCATGCCGTCCCTCCAGTGATGTTCTGCAGCGTCATACCGGATCGACTGCTCGAATGCCTGCCAATCGGCCGCCGCCTCGACGAGGCTGGTGGCAACTGCGGCGGCTCGGGCAACTTCCCGAGACGCGACGTGTACCATCGCGACGCGGCATTCCGCCTCGTACCCGGCGTCGAGAAGTTGCGGGCCGAGCCGTGCGATCGTATCCGGGTCGCGGCTCGTGATCCGGACGATTCGGATACCCGCGAGATGCGCCACGACGGCCTGCTCGACGTCCCTGATGGTCCAGTCCGGCGCCCGCAGCCCGGAAATCCCGTTTAGAAAAAACAGGTCCGGGTAAGCCGGATTGCGACGCACCTCGCCAAACGGCAGCCGGATCGACACGCCATCGCCACGACCAACGGCCGAGGCGGCGTCGAAGACCTCATCAGCAAGGGCGTCGAGGTGAACGCTCACGCCGACAGCGCGGGGGTCTGGTCCTTGTACTGAAGTTCGTAGAGCCGGAAGTAGACCCCGCGCCGGACAAGCAGCTCGGCATGGCTGCCGGTCTCGACCACCCGGCCGCGGTGCAGCACCACGATGCGGTCAACGTGCCGGATGGTGGAAAGGCGGTGCGCGATGATGATCGAAGTGCGGCCCTGCATCAGCGTCACCAGCGAATCCTGGATGATGGCCTCCGTGCCGGTGTCGACGTTCGCGGTCGCCTCGTCGAGCACCATCAGGACCGCCGGATCGAACGCCAGCGCGCGGGCAAAAGCGATCAGCTGCTTCTGCCCGGTCGAGAGATCGGAGCCTCGCTCGTGCAGCGGCTGGTCATAGCCCTGCGGCAGACGGCGGATGAAACGGTCCGCGTTAACGGCGCGGGCGGCGGCCTCGATCCGGCTGCGCGGCATCGGCTCGCCCAGCGCGATGTTCTCCGCGACCGTCCCGGTGAAGATGAACGGATCCTGGAGGATCACGCCGATGTGGCGGCGCAGATCACGGCGCGAGAGCGTGCGGACATCGTGTCCGTCGACGGTGACCGCTCCCTGCTGGACGTCGTAGAAGCGAGTCAGCAGGCTGATCAGGGACGTCTTGCCTGCACCGGTGGCGCCGACGACCGCGACTTTCTCTCCGGGAGCGATCGTGATCGACACATCGCGGAGCACCCAGTCGTCGTCCTGGTAAGCAAACCAGACGTGATCCAGCGCGATCGCGCCCTGCAACGCCGGCAGGCGGACCGCGCCCGGGTCGTTGAGGTCGCGCGCCGGCTCGTCCAGGATGCCGAAGATCCGCTCGCAGGCCGCCATCGCCGCCTGCAGAATGTTGTATTTCTCGGAGAGGTCCCGGATCGGCTGGTAGAGACGGTCCGACAGCTGCAGGAAGAGGACCAGGGTCCCAAGTGTGAGCGCCCCCTGGATCACGCGACCGCCACCGACCCACAGGATCAGGGCAAAGGTCAGCGAGCCGATGAAGCTCATTAACGGCATGAAGACGGAGAACAACGCCACTGATCGGAGGTTGGCCCGCAAGTAGTCCTGGTTGAGCCCGTCGAAATCCCGCAGCGTCCGCTCCTCGTGGTTGAAGAGCTGGATGGTGAGGACCCCTGAGACCGCCTCCTGGAGGAAGCCGTTGATCCGACCGATCCGGGTGCGGATCGCCCGATAAGTCTCGCGCATCTGGGTGCGCATCACGGACGTGACCGCCACCACGACGGGCATGATCAGGAACACGACCAGGGCCATCTGCCAGTTCACCCAGAGCAGGAAGCCAGCGATGACGACCAGGGAGAACAGGTCACCGATCACGGCCACCAGCCCGGAGGTCAGCAACTGATTCAGGGCGTCCACGTCATTGGTCATCCGCGTGACGAGGACACCGACCGGCGTGTGGTCGAAGTAGGTCAGCGACATCCGCTGGAGGTGCGAGAAGACTGCGTTGCGGACGTCGAACATCACGCGCTGGCCGAGCAGGTTCATGGCAAAGCTCTGCCAGTAGCGCGCCCCGAAGTTCAAAACTATGACCAGCATCCAGAGCGCGGCGAGGTTCCCGTAGCCATCCAGGCGCCCTGGCCGGATGTAGTGATCGATCGCCTGCTGCGTGAAATAGGGCCCGGCCAGGTCACTCAACGAGCTGAAGAGCAGGAGCACGAGGCCGACCACCCCGAGGATCCGGTGAGGCCGAACGAAGGCCCAAAGGCGGCGCATCAGCCGGGCGTCGTAGGCCTTTCCCATCACCTCATCGGTGCCGCCCCACCGCGTTCGATGCACGCTCATGGCCGCAGTGACGGCGGATCGATCCCAGCGTCCTCCTCGAGTTCGCGACGCAACTGCTGGCGCTCGTAGAGGCGCGCATATTCGCCCCCGAGGCCGAGCAGTTCGAGGTGCGTGCCCTGCTCGACGATCCGGCCGTCGTCCAGCACCACGATCCGGTCGGCATCCTTGATCGTCGAGACCCGGTGCGCGATGACGATGCTGGTCCGCTTCTCGACGAAATCGCGCAGACCCCTGAGGATCTCCTCCTCGGTCCGGGTGTCGACGCTGGAGAGGGCATCGTCCATCACGAGCACGGTCGGCTCCTTGATCAGGGCTCGCGCGATCGCAGTCCGCTGCTTCTGCCCGCCACTCAGGGTGACGCCGCGCTCGCCGATCATGGTGTTGAACGCATCGGGGAACTGCTCGAGATCGGCCGCGAGCTGCGATCGTTGTGCCGCACGCGTCACTGCCTCGGCGGATGCGTCGGGCGAGCCGAGGGTGATGTTTTCTGCGAGGGTTTCCGAGAAGAGGAACGCTTCCTGCGGCACGTAGCCGATCTGGCGACGCAGGAGGTCGAGCGGCAGGTCCCGAATGTCGATGCCGTCCAGCAGGATCCGCCCGCCCTGAGGATCGTAAACGCGGGTCAGGAGCCGGACCAGCGTGCTCTTCCCGCTGCCGGTGCTGCCGACCACGCCCAGGGTCGCGCCGGCGGGAACATGCAGCGTCAGGTTCTCGAAGACCGGCGCGCCCTCGTACGCAAAGCTGACGTGGTCGAAGAGCAAGTCTCCGGCAAGCCTCCCAGGGACGATCGGGTGTGGCGGTGACGCGACGGCGGGCTGCTCATGGAGCACCTCCTCGATCCGGCCCATCGAGGCGGCTCCCTGCTGAAACATGTTCGCCACCCAGCCGAGCGCGATCATGGGCCAGGAGAGCAGGATCAGGTAGGTGTTGAACTGGATGAACTGGCCGATCGTGATCCGGTGCTGCACGACGTGCTGACCGCCGACGTAAAGCAGGACCACCGCGGCCGACCCCGCCAGCAGCCCGAAGAGCGGCCAGAGCGCACTGTTGATCCACGCCCAGGCGATATTTGCCTGAACGTAGCCCTCGTTGACGGCGCGGAAATTCCGCTCCTCCGCCTCCTCCTGGACGTACGCCTTGACGACGCGGATGCCTGAGAAGTTTTCCTGGGCCTTGGACGAGACCGCAGCGAACTCCTGCTGGACTTTGAGGAAGCGTTTCTGGATCTGGGGACCGAGCAGCAGGAAGCCGAGCGAGAGCAGTGTCAGCAGCGATACCGACATGATGGTGAGCTGCCAGTCGATCAACGCCATCAGGGTCACGGCGGCGATGAAGATCACCAGCGTGTTGGCGATGTTCATCAAGCCCATCCCGATCAGCTGCTGGACCGCACTGAGGTCGTTCGTCGCCCTCGCCATGAGGTCACCGGTGCGGATCTGCTGGAAGAAGCGCTGATCGAGACGCAGCAGGTGCTGGAAGAGGTCACGCCGCAGCTCGTTCTCGATCTGACGCGAGGCGCGGTTGATACTCAGCCGCTGGGCGAAGCGGAAGACTGCGTCACCAGCTGCGGCACCGAGGATGGCGAGGAAGATCAGCGGCAGGCGCCCCGCCTGGTTGCGGGTGACCGCATCGACACCGCGCCCAAGCAGGAAAGGTTGCAACAGCGCAAACCCGTTTGCAAGCAGCACCGCGAGCAGGCCCACCGCCCAGGCGGCGCGATGTCTCCAGAGCGCGGCGCGCAGCCGCGTCGACTTCAGCACGATTCCATGCTAACCACGCCGCGGCCGCGGCGGTCGAGAGGCTTCATAACGTCTCGGCCCCGCCAAGGACCCGAAACTTCAATCTTGTTTATTTAATTTGTACTCAGGTCGCCGTATTCGACTTGCGCCTAATGCGACAGTGCCGCCATAAAGTCGGGCCTGCGGGAACTGACCGCAACCCGATTTTCATGGAGGCGATGCGAATGCAGTATTTCAGTCCTGACGCGTTCGACCTCCGGACCATCCTCAGGGGCGCGAGGGCGTCGGCACTGGCCGGCGTCGCCGTGGCCGGCCTGGTGGTGGCCGGAGTTTCACCGGCATTTGCCGACTCGACGGCAGCCATCGGCGGGTCCGGCTCGACGGCTCAGACAACGACCAGCGGCGGTACCAGCGGCGCCGGAGCGACGGCAACCAGCGGCGGCAGTGGTGGAAGTGCCAGCGCCAACTCATCCACCAGCGGCACGACGACAGGCGGTTCTTCGAGTTCCACCTCGTCTCCATCGGCCACCGGCACCTCTCGCGTCGGCAACTCGACCGCGACCTCGTCGCCCACGTCGACCAGCAGTTTGACCGGCGGCAACGTTACCATCAACAATTCCCCGACCGCGTCAGGAACCGCCACCGGCAGTGGAAACACCAACACCGTCTCGCCGACCCAGAGTGGCGGCGGCTCACAGGGCGGCTCGAGCGGGGCGCAGACGTCGTCAACCAGCAACAGCACGACCGCCGGTGGTGGCAATATTTCCGTGACCGTCCTCAACAGCGGGTCAGCCACGACCGGTGCCTCCAGCGCCGAGGCCTCGCCGCACTCGACCGGGGCGGCTGCGATCAGCAACTCGGGGTCGAGCGCGTCCTCGACGACGAACGGCAGCACCACTGGCAGCGGGGCGTCTGCCTCATCCAGCTCGTCCGGCAGCGGCGACGACAGCTCGTCAGCCGGATCCAGCGCGAGCGCCAGGTCGACCACCGACGGATCGACCACGGGTGGAAACGCGACCTCCAGCTCGAACCCTTCAGCCAACGCCACGTCGACGGTCGGCGCGTCCAACGCCAACTCGTCGCCGTCAGCGTCGAGCACCGTGCATGCGGGCAACATCACGATCACCTGTAATCCGATGGCCAACGGGACCGCCAACGGCGGCAGCAACAAGCTGAACGTCACACCCTCAGGCGGTGGCGAGGGCTCCCAGGCCGGGTCGAGCGGAACGCAGTCAGCGTCCACCACCAACGGGGTGACCGCAAGCTGCGGGACGATCACGGTCTCCTACACGCTTAACGGCCAGGCCGTCACCGGCGTATCGAGCGCCGAGGCGGAAGCGATCTCGAACGCCGTTGCGGCGATCACGGGTTCGGGCTCCAACGCGAACTCGGCGACGACCGGCAACACCAATGGCAGCAATGCCAGCGCCAACGCCTCTGGGTCGTCGTCCAATGAGAACGGTGGCGGCTCGAGCGCGAGCGCGAACTCGAGCACGAGCAACACCACGAAGGGCGGCAATGCCAACTCCTCCTCCTCACCCGACGCCACGGGAATCTCCACCGTCGGTGACTCGAACGCGACCTCGAACCCCTCAGCGACCAGCGAGATCGTCGCCGGGAACATCGTCATCACCTGCAATCCCACCGCGATGGGCACCGCCAACGGTGGCAGCAACAATGCAAACGTCACGCCGACTCAGAGCGGTGAGGGGTCCCAGGGCGGGTCCACCGCGACGCAGACCTCAACCACGAACAACTCGGTGATGGCGACCTGCGGCGTGATCAGCGTCATCTACCAGATCACCAGCGCCGCCATGACCGGCAACTCCAGCGCCGAGGCCTCACCAAATTCGAACGGGGCGGCCGCGATCACCAACTCAGGCTCGAACGCCGGCACCACGACCACGGGGACGGTAGGCGCCGGCTCCGGTAGCGGCGGCTCCGGCTCCGGTAGCGGCGGCTCCGGCTCGGGCAGCGGCGGCTCCGGCTCGGGCAACAGCGGCTCCGGCTCGGGCAACAGCGGCTCCGGCTCGGGCAACAGCGGCTCCGGCTCGGGCAGCGGCGTCTCCGGCTCGGGCAGCGGCGTCTCCGGCTCGGGCAGCGCCAATAGCGCCAATAGCGGCGTCAGCGCGGCACTCGTGTCCGGCCTGGGCGCTAACACGGCGGCGTCCGGTCCCCTGACCCTTGCCTCCACCGGCGCCGGCCTCATGGGCTTGACGAACGGCGGCAGCGAGACAGCGATGATCCCCTTCCTGCTGGGCTCGATGGTGGGGGCCGCCGCGGTCCTCGGCATTCGGCGCCGGCAGTCGGCCGTTCGCGTCTAGCGTTCTCCCCTCCCCGACCGACCGCCCGGGTGAAAGCCCGGGCGGTCATTTTCCGATCGTTAAGGCGGAACCCGGTCCGATGCGACCGGCGCCCCTATCGTTAAGGCAATGGGCCGCAGCGCAGACGTCGATGTCGTGGTGGTGGGGGCAGGCCCGGCCGGCGCCGCCACCGCCCTGTTCGCGGCTCGCGCCGGCAAGCAAGTCGCCATCTTCGATCAGGACTCATTTCCGCGCGACAAGCCATGCGGCGAGGGGCTGATGCCCGGCGGTCGGGCCCTGCTTCGCGAGCTCGGGATCGATCGGCAGGCGGACGCAACCGGAGCGCCCCCGCTGCAGGGAATCCAGTTCGGTCTCGCCGGCGAACCGCCAACCGCGGTGCCATTTCCGCCCCACCCGACCGGTTCCATTGGCCTGGGCGTGCGACGCCTGCAGTTTGACGCGCTCCTCGTCAAGGAACTGACCCGAGACCGGCGCATCAGCTTCCACCCGCAGACCCGGGTCCTCGG
>JALZAV010000065.1 GCA_030948145.1 Candidatus Dormiibacterota bacterium | reverse complement strand
AGCGTGAAGGGGGCGCCGGAAAACCCGATTACCGCGACATCGGCCGGAAGGGAGCGGCGTAATAACCCAATCGTCTCCAGGACGAAAGGGACCGACTCCTGTGGCGCCAGGCTGAGGAGGCGATCGACAGCCGCGCGCGTGCGAATCGGCTCGTCGATCACCGGGCCGACCCCATCGACTAGCCGAAGCCGGACGCCCAGCGAAAAGGCCACCGGCAGCATGATGTCGGCAAAGAGGACCGCACCGTCCACACCAAGGCGATCGACCGGCTGGCGCGTGACCTCGGCGCAAAGGGCGGGGTCCTGGCAAATCGTGAACAGATCCGCGGTCTCGCGAATCTTTCGATATTCGGGAAGGGAGCGCCCAGCCTGGCGCATGAACCAGACAGGACGTCGCTCGACGCGCTCCCGCCACGCCGCTCGCAGGAGTAAAGGCCGTCGTCCGGTCGCCAGCTCTGAGCGGGCCAGCTCGATTGAGTCGCCGGGCGTCATCCGCCCGTGATCAGGCTGATCTGACTGGCAAGGGCCGCGTCCGCGATCGGCTCGCCCAGCCCGATCGCAAGGTTGAGCGCCGCCTGCGGCGTCATCCGCACGCAGGTGAAGATGGGCGTCTCGCGTTCCGTATAACGGCTTGCCTTCGACTCGCGCAGCTCCATCACGAGGTCGAGGAAGACCGAGGGTTCGTCGCACTCGAAGGCGACCACGAACTCCTGGTCGTCGAGGCCGAAGGAGTATCCCGTGTTGATCTTGACCTGCGGGTAACGGTGGCCAATGCCGAAATGCTCGACCATCATGGCCTTGCGGCTTTCGTACGGCAGCCGGTACCAGGCCCGCTTCTTGACCATCGGATAGACAAAGAGGTATCGGCTGCCGGTCGGCTTGAGCCGCGTTCGCGCTCCCTCCTGGTCGGGATGACGATGCCGGCCGAGGTAGGGTGAGGGCTTCATCATCGCGAGGAAGGAGTGCGCGATCCGGAGCTGGGGTCCAAGCCGCGTGGCGCGCCACCGAGCTTCATGCCGTTGGATCGCATCCATGCTGTCGGCGGCGTGCCAGACCAGGAGGTCGCAGTCGCCACGCAGTCCCACGGTGCTAAAAGTCGCCAGCGTCCCTTCGTCGGCACGATCCTCGAGCAGAGCCGCGAGCTCGTCTGCCGCGCTCGCGCGATCCGCCTCCTCCCAGCCGAGGACCGCCGAGTCGAGCTTCACGAACGTGTACTTGACCACCTGCCGCGCTTCCTGCATGGCACCAGCGTAGCAATCGCGGGGCGGTTTTCGTCCAACTAATCTAGTAGCATGGCCCGGCTCGCGATTCAAAAGGTGCACGTCGGCGAAAAGGACACGAACTGCTACGTCGTCGCCTGTGGCGACACCCAGGAAGCGGTGGTCATCGACCCCGGCGACGACGCCCCCAAGATCGAAGGTCAGCTCGCCGGCAAGACGATCCGGTGGATCTGCTTCACCCACGCCCACCCGGGCCACACCGGTGCGAAAGAGGCGATCAAGGCAAAGACTGGAGCAGCGACCGCGATGCACCTGGCCGACGCCACCGCCAACCTGAAGTCAGCGGACCAATACCTGACGGCGGGCGAGCGCCTGGCCTTCGGACGCTTCGAGCTGGAGGTGATCGCCACCCCGGGCCACTCGCCCGGCGGCCTCAGCTTCAAGGTTGGCAACCATCTCTTCACCGGCGATACCTTGATGGCCGGCAAGATCGGCCGGCTCGACCTGCCCGGCGCCAACCCGCAACAGATGTTGTTGAGCCTGCACGGGCAGCTGCTCACGCTGCCGGACAATACCGTCGTCTACCCGGGCCACGGTCCGAACACCACGATCGGCGCCGAGAGAGTTGGGAATCCGTACCTACGAGTCCGCTGAGGGCGCCTTCTTCTCGCCATAGAGCGCTTCGATCTCGGTGCGATATTTCTCGTTGATCCGCTTGCGTTTCACCTTCATGCTCGGCGTCAGTTCGTCGCCAACGACGAAGTCACCGTCCAGGATCGTCCACTTCTTGATCTGCTCCGGATGGGAGAGGCCGCGATTGACATCGGCCACCGCCTCCTCCACCAGCCGTTTGACCCCGGTATCGTCCGGGCCCGCCTTGCCCTCGGGCGAATCGGGGTCCAGCGTGAACAATGCGGCGACAAATGGCCGCCCGTCGCCCAGAACGACGGCCTGCCCGATCCCGCGCCGCGCGCGAAGGATATTTTCCATCGACCCGGGCGCGACGTATTTGCCGCCCGACGTCTTGAACAGGTCCTTCTTCCGATCGGTGATCTTCAGAAATCCATCCGCATCCAGCTCGCCCACATCGCCGGTACTGAGCCACCCAGCCTGGAGCGACTCGGCCGTGCTCTTCGGGTCTTTGAAGTAGCCGGCAAACACGTTGTTACCTTTGACGAGGATCTCGCCATCGCTTGCGATGCGCAACTCGACACCCGGCAGGGCGGGCCCGACCGTCCCAAATCTCGCTTCGCCGGGTCGATTGAAGGAAGCGGGGGCCGTGGTTTCCGTCAGCCCGTATCCTTCGAGGATCTCGATACCGAGCCCGTAGAAGAAGCGCAGCATTTCGGGCGATACCGGCGCCGAGCCACTGATGCAGATGCTCGCCTGATCGAGTCCGATCTTCTCGCGGATTTTCCTGAACACGATCCGGTCCGCAAGCCCCCACTGCCAGGCGACCCAGGGCGACGGCTTCCGACGACGGTCGTAGGCAGCCGTCCGAAGCGCTCCAATGGTCAGGGCCCAGTCGCGGATGACTCGCTGCGGGCCGGTCACCTTGTCCATCCGACCTCGGATCCCGCCGTAGATCTTCTCCCAGAGCCTCGGGACGGAGGTGAAGTAGGTCGGCCGGACTTCGTGCACCATCGTCATCACCTGGTCGACGCTCGGACAGAAGTAGACCTGGCAACCGGTCCGTAGCTGCCGCAAATGGCTGACGACACGCTCGAGAACATGCGCCAGTGGCAGATACGAGAGCACACGGTCCTCGGCCGTACCAGGAAAGCAGACCATGGTCGCCTCGGTAGTCCACGTCAGGTTGCGATGGGTCAGGATGGCAGCTTTCGGGGTGCCCGTCGTTCCCGATGTATAGATCAGGCTTGCCATGTCATCCAGCTGGACGGCCTGCCAGCGCGCGGTCAGCAACCCGGGGCGCGTGCGTCCAGAGTCGTCTCCGCGCCGCAAGGCTTCGTCCCACTTCACGACCCAGCCATCACTGCCCGGGGGCTCGCCGTCCATCAGAATCACCCGCCGAAGATGCTTGAGGTCGCGTCGCATGTCGGCGATCTGGTCGAAAAGTTTGCGCTCCTCGACGATCAGAACGGCGGCCTCCGAATGGTCGAGCAAATACCTCACCTGGTCGGGCGCGAGCGTCTGGTAGACCGCAACCGTCACCGCGCCGGCGTGGAGAATGCCGAGATCGGCAATTTGCCACTGTGGCCGGTTGCCCGACCAGACAGCCACACGGTCCTGGGACGCGACCCCCTCCGCGATCAACGCATTCGCCAGCCTGGCGACCGCCCGAGCATACTCGGTCCAGCTGATCGGAACCCAGCGCCCACCCGCTTTGAAGAAAAGCGCCGGCGCGTCAGCCCGGCGTTTTGCGGTTTGCTGGAACAGGGCCGGGACGGTTTGGGGCAGTGCTAAAACGTCGTCGGAGCCTGGTTCGTGGCTCCGGACGGCCGGTTGCATGCCGCCACTATAGGAGACTTTTGGCGGGCCGTAGGTTCGCGGCGGCCCAATCCGTATCCTTAACCTGTGGTCGTGGGGACCTGTGAACTTGCCTTCCACCTTCCGGATAATCGCAGCCTGAAGGGAAAGCGCCAGGTGAGCCGCTCGATCACGCAGCGCATCCGCAACCGGTTCAATGTATCCGTTGCGGAAGTGGCGGATCTCGACCGGTGGCAGGCCCTGTGCCTGGGCGTGGTCTGCGCCAGCAACGACCGGCGGCATGCGGACCAGATTTTGAGCAAGATCGTGCATTTTGTCGAAGATCAGACGGATAGCGCCGTGCTGGAGCACAGCCGTATCGAGATCGTGAACACGTGACGCCGGCGTCCCGGACTGAGCTCGATGACCTCGGAACGGTGGAGGAGGGCCCGCTCGCCGGCATCCTGGCGGCGCTTGCCCGCGATGACCCTAATGGCCTTGTTGCCGCGCTCGACGGCCAGCTGCACCAGGGACGCCCTGATAGTCCGGCTGCCATCCGCCAGCAGGTTGGCGAGCGACTTGCCACCGCGCTGGCTGAGCAAAGCGGCCGGATCAGTCGGTGGATCGATCTGCTCGCGTCATCGCCGTCGCCCACCGGACGCCAGGTCGCCTGTCTCCTGCTCGCCAGCCGTTACCCGGACGACCCGACCGGCGTGCTGCGTGCCGCGCAGGCGCTGGCCGACGACCCGCACTGGGAGGTCCGCGTGGCGGCCGGTGGCCTGCTCGGTACGCTCCTTGATCGAGACTTCGATCGCATCAGGGAGCACCTCGAGATCCTGCGGTCGTCGCGCTCGGAGAACCTCCGGCGCGCGGTCGTCATCGCCGCCAAGTACGCCGCCCGGCGGGACAAGCCGGAACGGGTGGCCGATCTGCTGAGCATGCTGGAACCACTTCTCCACGACCCGGAGCCCTACGTCCGTCGCAACCTCGGGCCATTTGCAATCGGGGACGCGCTCCTGCGCGTCGACCCGAAGCAGACACTGAAATGCCTGCGCGAGTGGTCGAAGGATCGCGACCCGATGGTGAGGTGGAATGTGGCGATGGCGTTCTCGAGTGCAATCGGCTCCTTCCATTGGCCGGCCGCCAAGAGCATCCTCGAACGGCTCGCCAGGGGACCCGAACCAATCGTTCGAAACGCGGTCGCGAAAGCGATGAGGCGGTGCCGGCAACGCTATACGGATGAGGTGGAGGAAACGCGCCTGCGATGGATGAAGGATCGAGACCGGTCGGCAACCGCGCAGCTGGTGGGTCCACTCCGCAAGCGCTGATCGGCTCCTTCCTGCCGGCATTCCAGGCGACGCTCCCCTGGCCACTCGACCCCTTCCAGGTCGAGGCGATCGAAAAGCTGGATCGCCACCAGGGCGTCCTCGTCTCCGCACCAACCAGCTCCGGCAAGACCGTGATCGCGGACTACGCGATCTACCGGGCATTGGCCAGCGACACGCGCGCCATCTACACGACGCCGTTGAAGGCGCTCTCGAATCAGAAGTTTCGCGATTACAGGCGGCGGCACGGTGAAGGCGCGGTCGGGCTCGTCACCGGGGAGAACACGATCAACCCGGGTGCGCCGGTGGTGGTGATGACCACCGAGATCCTCCGCAACCTGATCTACGAAGAGCCCGAGCGGCTGGCGAACGTCCGCTACGTCATCCTCGACGAAGTCCACTACATCGACGACTTTCCCCGGGGCGCCGTCTGGGAGGAGATCATCATCCAGGCGCCCGCCCAGATCAAATTCATCGGACTCTCCGCCACTATCAGCAATTACCAGGAGATCGCCGACTGGATGAGCCGGCAGCGGGGCGATATCGCCACCGTCAGCGTCCGCAAGCGGCCGGTCGAGCTGCGGCTCTGGCTCGCGTTGCGCAACGAGTTTTATCCGTTAATGGACGAGCGCGGCGCCATCCCTCGCGAGACCCGGCTTCGCGCCCAGAACGACTCATCGACGGACTTTCGCCTGTCGCAACTCCGGCGCGCGCCCGAGAACGACCTGCTGCCGGTCGTCGAACGGCTTCGGCGGCGCGAGTTCCTGCCCGCTATTTACTTCATTTTTTCGCGGCGCGGCTGTCGCGAGGCGTTGGGTCGATGCGCGAGTCACGGGATGGACCTGACCACGGATGACGAAAAGGCGATCATCGACAAGGCCGTCAACCGCCGGCTCGAGCAGGTCCGCGACCGGGATGAGGCCGAGCTCTACGCCTCCATGCTGGACGCGGAGACGCTCCGGCGTGGCCTGGCCATGCACCATGCCGGCCTTCTCCCCTATCTAAAAGAGATCGTCGAGGACCTGTTCGCGCAGGGTCTGATCAAGGTGGTCTTTGCGACCGAGACACTCTCGCTGGGCATTCACATGCCGGCCCGCGCCGTGGTGGTCTCCTCATTCACGAAGTTCGACGGCCAGAACTTCGCGGCCCTGACCTCAGGCGAGCTGACCCAGCTGATGGGTCGTGCCGGTCGCCGCGGGATCGATCCCATCGGCCACGGCATCATTCTCAAGGAGCCGGACATCGACATCGGGACGATCTACGAGGCCGCCACGGGACAGGAGATGACCGTGGAAAGCAAATTCGCCCCGACCTACAACATGGCGCTGAACCTCCTGCGCTATCACCCGCCCGACGAGGTCGACCTGCTGATGGAGCGGTCCTTTGGCCAGTACCAGAAAGGGCTGGCGAGACGGGACCTCGAGGATCGGCTGGCGAACCTGCGGCAGCGTGTGGCCGACGTGGCCGGCGGGCGCTTCAGCGTCGAGGGGGAGCCCTGCTGCAGCGACGAGACGTTCACCGAGTTTGCCCGTGCCCACGACGAGATTGCGGCGCTGCGTGTCCAGATGCGTCGACTGCGACGCGATCACTGGCACAAGGGCCGCGGCCGCGGGCGGGGAGGCTCGATAAGAGACCCGGGAGGGCGGACTCTGGCACAGCTCAAGGACGAGGTCGCGCACTGGCAGGCAACCACGAACCGCCTCCCCTGCCGCCAGTGTGCCTTTCGCGCCGAACATCAGGCGCATTACGACGAGGTTAAGGAACTGCGGGCGCGCTTGCACGCGTCCACCCAGGACGCAGAGCGAAGCCAGGGCGAGTATCGGCGGCGCATGGCGGCGCTGCGCGCGATCCTGGAGGAGCTCGGCTTCCTCAAAGATTCCGTTCCGACGGCTAAAGGCCAGCTTGCCTCCCGCATCTACGGTGAAAACAGCCTGATCATCACGGAGGCGATCGCCGACGGCTGGCTGGAGGAGATGACGCCGGCCGAACTGGCGGCGTCGGTTGTGATGGTCACCGCGGAGGATCGAAACCGCGACCGTCCCTCCCCGCGCCAGCGCATGCCGACCAGCGCGGTGGCCCTGGCACAGAAACGGCTGCGGGTGATCTACTTCCGGTTCTCCGCCCGGGAGCGCGACCGTGGCGAAGAGAACCTGCGGCCGCTATCCGGTGACTATGTGAACTTCGTCTATGGCTGGTGCAGCGGCGAGTCCCTGGCGACGCTGCAGCCGCCACCCAGCGTCGAGCTCGGGGATGCGGTGAAGGCCGTGAAAGGACTCTATAGCGGACTTCGCCAGATCGAGTGGGCAGTCGTCGAACGCCCCGCCCTCCGGCACCTCGTGATCAAGGCACGGCAGGCGCTCGAGCGCGAGCTGATCACGCGGGTCTAGTCCCGACCTTCTTCCTGGGCCAGCTTCTCCGAGATGCGGAACACGCGTTCGGGAAGGTCGGCGATGTCGTAGAAGCGGAGCGGCTTCTTCAAGCGCTTGGCAATGCCGACCTGCACTTTCACGCCGAGGCTCATGGTCCCGAAGACCCAGACCTCATCGCAGCGCGCCAGCAGGTTGTTGATCGCCTCCCTGACCAACTGCTTGGGAACCGTGTGGAGAAGGTAGTAGTCGAACAGCATGAACGGGTTGATCGGCACGTAACCCTCGTCAAGGACGGCCTTCGAGACGTGCATGCGCCAGTAAAAATTGCGGTTGGACATCGCGCAGTAGATGAGCTTCTTGGGGTGCCGCAGTGCCTGTTCGAGCTGTTCGAGCGGGCTGGCTTCCGGGGTTGGCGCGAAGATCGAAGCCAGGATGTCGTCCGCAGACTTTCCGCCGGCCGGGAGCGCCTCCTCCCGCCGAAGCGGCGCCGGCGGTGCTTCCTCCGGCTCGACCGCGTCGCGTTCAGGTCGCCGCATTGGTCGGAAGTGTAGGCGCCACCTTAAAGGGCGTCAAGGTATTGACGCGCCCGGGCCCCCCCGATTGCTTCAAAAGCGCCTGAGCTGACGCAACGTGTACGCAATCAGTCCTGGCTTTTCCATCCAGGGAAAGTGGCCGCAATCGTCCAGCGCGCTGAATGTCGCACCAGGTATGAGGCGGGCAGAATCGGCGGTGTACCGATAGGGAATCGGGTCCTCTCGGGCGTGGATGAAAACCGCCACCCCTCTATAGGATGGCAATTCCTGCTCGAGCGTTTTCTTCCTCAGATGCTCGCGAATCGATTCGAATGTTTCCCCATAACACCGAACGGATAACTTCAAAGACGGCATCGGCGGTGCTGCCTCAGGATGCGCGAAGTAAGCCGGCCAGTACAAGCGCAGCGATTCAAGCGCGTCCGCCTCCGTGCCTTCACCACGCATCGCCCGCTGATCGAGTTCCTCCGCCTGCTGTCGCACTGACGCGGGAATTCGCGCTGACATGCGCGCACCCATCTCTGCTTCTCCGCCGTCTCCGGTTGCGCCAAGCGGACTGAGGACGATCACACCCAGTAGCCGTTTGGGATGGCTGACCGCCAGATGCATGGCGAGATGACCACCCCACGAATGGCCGATTACCCAGGCGCGCTCGATCTGCAGCGCGTCCAGAACGCTGACCGTGTCCGAGACATGGGACTCGACGGTGAAGGGCTGGTCGACTGTTGTCGGAGGAAGCCCGCGCTGCTGGTAGCGCACGATATCGAACATAGGAGAGAGTTCTTCAGCCAGGCCTGCCGTGTAGTCGGAGAGTCCCGGACCGCCGTGGAGCAGGAGAGCCGGCGGACCGGATCCGGCTCGCCAGCTGGCGATCACGCCTCCCGGAACTGTTAACAGCTCCATTCACCTAAGGTATACCGCCCGGACTGACCTACGTTAGGCGGTTAGACTCATCGCCTCAATGACTCGCGCGTCCGGGGATTCCTACATGGCACAGGCGCACGCGCTCATTGACCTCGGGCGCCCGGCCGACGCCATTCCGCTGCTCCAGCGGGCAATCGCCGCCGATCCCGAGGACGCGTATCCGCGCTGCCTGCTGGCTGCCTGCTTTCTCGACCTGTATCGGGACGAGGATGCCCGTCGCACCGTGGAAAGCGCCCTCGCGCTGGATCCGGAGCTCTCGCTCGCCCATCGACTGCACAGCTTCGCCCTGCGCAAGCTGGGAAAGCCCGCGCTCGCCCTGGATGCGGCCAGGGAGGCAGTTCGGCTCAGTCCGCTCGACACATCGGCGCTGCTAGAACTCGGGGAAGCCCAGCTCGGAAAACGGCAGTTCAAGGAGGCGGTGCAGTCGGCGGAACGGGTGCGGGCCCTTAGTCCCGAGTCCTTCGACGGCCATTACCTCCTGGGCCGGATCGCCCTGCAGCGACGGCGTTGGAAAGAAGCCGAGGGCCACTGCCGGCAGGCCCTCCGGATCGATCCCATCAGCTGGGTGGCGATGAACAACCTGGGCGTGGCACTGCAGGGGCAGGGGCGCCACAAGGACGCAGTCGCCGCCTTCGAAAACGCCGCCAAGCTGAACCCGAAAGCCGACGTCGTACGACGCAATCTCTTCACCCAGACGCAGTCATATATCGGCGCCGGCGTCATCGCGATCCTGATCATCCAGGGGCTCCGCCTCGGGTTCGTCGCGCATGCCAACCCCATCGCCCTCGTCGTGGGGATGTTCATTCTGTTAGTCGGGGGCGGCCTCGTCTACGCGATCCGCAAGCGGCAGTTGAGTCCAACGGTACGTCGCTTCTATGACCTCGAGCGGCGCCGCGAACTACCCCGCAGCCTCGCATACGTCATCTTCTGGTGCGCTGGCTTCGTGCTCATCCTGCTCGGCGGGATGTTCGTCTACGTCCTCTCCAACGGTCCCTGGGTCGTGCCGTTGCTGGTCGTGGCGGTCCTATCGTGGTCGATCGGGGGACCGCGCCTGTGGCGCTACGGAATTCTTCCCCGAATCGTTCGCTGGCGCGCGAACCGCTAGGGCGCGGTGGAACGCATCCCGATCCTCATCGCTTATGACGCCGGATGAAGCTACGTGCAGCACCGGTGCTTAGCCGGCGTGCACTCAATCGGGCGCTACTTGAGCGGCAGCATCTCCTCAAGCGTCGCCAGGCAGCGGCGCCCGAAGAGATCGAGCACCTGGTCGCGATGCAGGCGCAGGTGCCGAACTCGCCCTACGTCGGCCTGTGGTCGCGACTCAAGGGATTCGAGCCGACGGAGCTCGCGACCTTGATCACGAAGCGCCGGGCTGTCCGGCTTGGAATCCTTCGGAACACGCTGCACCTGGTGACCGCCCGCGATTGCCTCAGATTGTGGCCGTTGTTCCAGCCCTTGCTGGAGCGCCAGTTGCAGGGGTCCTCGTTCGGTCGGCACCTGGTCGGGATGGAGATGCGGGCCGTGACGACCGAGGCAACCCGCCTCATGCAACAGCAACCGCGCACCCTCGCCGAACTCGCTGATCTGCTTCATCAGCGCTGGCCAGATCGAGACGCGACCTCGCTTGCCTACGCCATCCGCCACCTGGTGCCCGTGATCCAGGTTCCGCCGCGAGGCGTATGGGGTATGAGCGCGCAACCCACCTGGACGACGGTCGATCTCTGGTTGGGCCGCTCCGTGATGCGGCCGGAGCGGCTGGAGAGGCTCATCATCCGCTACCTCACGGCCTTCGGGCCGGCCTCGGTCTCGGACATGGCGTCGTGGTCTGGCTTGACCGCCTTGCGTCCGGGCTTCGAGCGGCTGCGTCCCGACCTGCGGACCTTTCGTGACGAGGTCGACCGCGAGCTGTTCGACGTACCAGACGGCCCACTGCCCGATGCCGATACGCCGGCTCCTCCGAGGTTTCTGCCCGAGTACGACAACCTCGTGCTCGGGCACGATGACCGGACACGGGTCATCGCCTTCGAGTATCGCCACGTCATTGGTGGCGGGATGTTTCTCCTCGACGGCCGGGTCGCCGGGATCTGGTCGCTCCAACACTCAAAGGACCGCTCGCGGTTGACGATTTCGTCGTTCCGGCCGCTGAAAAAGGCTGAGCGCGACGTGGTGGGTCAGGAGGGCGAGCGCCTGCTCAGCTTCGCAGCTTCGAAAGCCGTCCGCCATGAAACTGCTTTCGTGGTTGCTGCTCCGCGGGAATCCTGGCGGTGATTCGCATCGGTGAATTGGACCAGGCCCGGCAACTGGACATCGTCCTGGCCGAGGACGATCCGGACCTGGCAACGCTGCACCAGGCTGTCCTCGAGGGCGCGGGCCACCACGTCGAGGGTCATTGCCATCCGAACCGGATATCGCCTTAGCGGAAAGGCTCTTGATCGAGACTACACAGGCCATTTGGTCGCAGTGAAAAAGGGGACTCCTATTCGGTTCCGGCCAGAAAATGGAGCAAGCGGGGCCAGGCTTGCTCGCGCGCGCTGGGGTTCGCCTGCATGGTTATGCCTTCGGTTCTTGCCGGCTCTGTCCCGGGCAGGTATGGAACGAGGCTGCCAACGCCATGTCCGCCGTCCGGGTAGCTCAGCAGGACATGCTGGTGCTCCACATGGTGCTTCACGAGTCGAGTGATGATGGCGTCGGCGTAATCGCAGGACCTCCAGACACGATCCGCACCGCCACAATCGATGAAGATTGGTCCGTCGATCTTCTCGACGGCAATTTCGGCGTCGGCATCGTCGGTTGGGTGTGGAGCGTTGAACTGGTGGGTATATGGGAGAGGTTTGCCGCCAAGGGTCCAAGTAGGCCCAGCGCAGCCAGGGTAGCTGCAAAGGGCCACATCGCTCGGCACGAGCGCGATGACCCCGTGCACAAGGTCCGGGTAAAGAGTTCCCAGCAGCAAGGCGGCCTCGCCACCTCGAGAGACGCCGTAGGTGAAGACGCGACCGGGGTCGACGCCGGGCTGTGCTCGAAGCCAGGTCAGTGCCCTGGCGAAGTACTCGAGAGGAATGCTTGAAAGCATCTGGGGCAGGCCGGGAGCCCCGAAATATGCAATTGCGAGCGCAGGATAGCCATGTGAGGCCAGGAGTGCCGCGGTCAACCTCCCAGACAGTCCGCCCTCGGAACCACCAAAGATGAGGAGAGCGGGGCGCCGGGTGCTGGTGTCGGCAGGAGCCTCGTAAACGCCTAAGAATCCTGTATCGGAGAGTTGCTCTGGGTGGGCTACCACCGATGGATCGCTCCAGAGCCGCACTACTGTTTGCTTAGTAACAACCTTCCCTTCGACTTCGACGCT
>JALZAV010000176.1 GCA_030948145.1 Candidatus Dormiibacterota bacterium | reverse complement strand
AGGCGGTCGGATTCGATATCGACATCGCGACCGCCCTGGCGGGCAAGATGGGGCTCAACGTTACGATCGTGAAGACCGACTCGCCCCAGATCATCGGCGCGCTGCTGGCGAAAAAGGGTGACGCGGTGATCTCGGCGCTGTCGATCACCCCGGACGTGCAGCGCATGGTGGCCCTGGTGCCCTACTTTCAGGCCGGCCAGGCCATCCTCGTTCGCAAAGGCAACGGCGGGGCGGTGAGCAGCCTTTCCGATCTCTGCGGCAAGACGGTAGCCGTTCAGGTGCAAAGCCCGGAGCAGAATTCGCTCGACGAGGCGAACGGGAACGAATGCAAGAACACCCACATCGTGGTGCGGTCGTTTCCAACCGACGTCCAGGCCGTCCTGACGGTGAAGCAGAGCCAGGCGGACGCCGCCCTCGCCGATTCGCCCGTGGCTGCCTACTTTGTCAAGCAAACACCGGATCAGCTCGAGCTGGCCGGGCACCCCTTTAAGACCAACCCCGAGGGGATCGCGGTCGACCCAAAAAACGGGGACCTCGTCAAGGCGCTCCAGAAGGCGATGCTCGCGATCTACCAGGATGGCTCATACCACCTGCTGCTCGCCAAGTGGAACCTGGTCGACGGGGAGATTCCGGCTTCCCAGATCGTGGCCACGCCGAGCGCCACCGGCCCCTGAGCCGGTTTGCCCTTCAGCGGCGACCGGTCGCCGGCGGCTCCACCTTCCAATCGGCCTCCTCGTCGGCGGGGGCCACACCGGCGCGCCTCCGGGAGTAGCGCTCGAGGCGAATCACGGCGATGATCGTGATGGCGAGCGCGACGCCGAACACCAGGATCGCCTGATTCCGTGCCGCATCCGCGCCGCCACTGACGTCGGAGAGGACGGTGGGTTGCAGTACGGTCACGATGACGCCGCTCGTGCCGCCCGCCGCGATTGATCCCAGGACGATCGCCGCCGCGATCCTCGCCAGCAGGGATTCCGTGACTCCCAGGCCGGCCCAGATCGCGCGGCCGGCAACCGTGATGGCGCCAAACGCAAGGAGGAAAAAAACCAGCAGGGTGAGCGCCTCGACCAGGGCGAGGCGGTAGAAGCCGATGGCTTGCTCGACCTGCATCGCCTCATGCTAAGCCGGTGTCGTCAGGAGGGCCAGCGGGTCTGGAGCGTGACCAACTCCGCCTGGGCCGCCGCCATCGCGCCGCTCGCGGTCGCCGCGCCGATCACGAGGTCGTGCAGGTGCCGCTGGAGGACGGCGGAGGCCTCGACGTAGTGGGTGAGCTTGGGCCGGGGCCGCGCATTCGCGATGTTTGTCAGGAAGACGTCGATCTGCGGATTGGCCTTTTTAACCTCCGAGGAATTCTGCAACGAGGTCCAGATCGGGAGCTGGCCCGGCTGCTGCGCCTGCACCTGCGGGCTCGTCAGGTAGCGCATCCAGGCTGCCGCCAGTTCCGGCTGCTGGCTGTTGGCCAGCACGCCGAGCCCCATGAAGCCACTGACCGATGCCGCGGCTTTCCCGGTCGAGGCCGCCGCGGGGATGGGGGCGACCGCCGCTTCTCCGATGATCTGCGAGTAGATCGGGTCGCTCATCGCGCCGAACACGAAGTTCCAGTTGGTCGTAAAGGTCACGCCGCCGGCGAGGAATGCCCGCATCGCGTCCGGCTCGTTGCTCGCCCCGATCTCCGCTCGGACCAGATGCTCATCGATGAGCTGCCGCATGAAGGCTGCGGCGCGCTGCACCGGCTGGCTCAAGAGTTGCGGCTTGCCGGAGGGATCGAACAGGTCCCCGCCGAACTGCGCGGCGAACCGCACGAAGTCGGACACCAGGCCCTCGCCCTCCGCCCATGAGTCGGTGTACGGCGTCTGGCGGTTGCGCAGCGCGGTCATCTGGTCGTACCAGGCCTCGAGCGTTTTCGGCGGCGCGGCAAATCCCGCCGCGCGCAACTGCGCCTTGTTGTAGTAGAGGCTCTGGACATTGAGGACGTGCGGCATGGCCCAGATCGTCCCCCTGTAGGAGAAGGTGTCGAGCAGGCTCGGCATCAGGTCCGACCGGCTCTCGTCGGGAATCTGATCTTTCAGTGACACGAGCTGCTTGCGCATCGCGAACTCCGGCACCCAGACCTGGTCGAGCGCCACCACGTCGTAGGGCGCGGGCCGCGAGAGGCCGGCCGCCAGGATGCTGTCGTAGAGCTCGCGATAGTGTGCGGTCTCGATCGAGATGAAGACCTTGTTGCCGTGGAGCGCCTGGAATTGCCTGGCGAGCTGTTGCAGGACCGTCGGGTCGTAACCGACCTGGTCGAAGAGCAGCGATCGGATCACGGTCGAGCCCGGCGGCGGCGTCGGCGCCGTTGCCGCGGTAGTGACCCCACAGCTCTCCAGCAGGGAGGCCGCCGCGATCCCACCGCCCACACTGAGCGTCAGCTTGAGGCCGCGGTCGAGGAACCGGCGCCGGCTCAGGCGGTGGGCTGGATCGACAGGCGTGGTCGGCACGTCTTTCCGAGGCTATCAGCGGTTTGTTAACGGGCGCATCCGCAAGCGCCTGTAGGCTGCGACAGCCCGGTGAAGGCCCGGTAACGGTCCGGCCCGATCAAGCTTGTCGCCGTCAGCCGCCAGTTCCTAGAATCGGGGGATGGACCTCGGCTGGCTGCGGGGCGTCTTTCCGCCGATGCCCACGCCGTTTACTCACGATGGGCGCGTGGCCGAGGCCATAACAGCGTTCCTCGAGCATCTTCGCGAGGGTGGACTCGACGGCGTGGTGGCGCTCGGTTCGAACGGCGAAGCGCCCCAGCTGACGGATGGGGAGCGCACCGCATGGATTGGCGCCGTTCGCGCCCGCCTTCCTGAGCCCTTGCGCCTTATCGCCGGCACCGGGGCCGACTCGACGCGCGCCACGATCGAGCGGACCAGGGCCGCCGCTGGTGTCGGAGCGGAGGCCGCCCTGGTTCTTGCGCCCATGTACTACCGGCGCGACATGACGCTCGAGGCGGTTCGGGCGCACTACCACGCCGTCGCCGATGCCAGCCCGATCCCCGTCCTCATCTATAACGTCCCGGTCTTCATGGGCTGGGATATCCCGGATGCCTGGATCCCAGCGATCGCCCAACATGCCAATGTCCGCGGGCTCAAGGACTCCTCCGGCCGCATCGACCGGCTGGCCGGATTGCGGACC
Organism: Candidatus Dormiibacterota bacterium; assembly: GCA_030948145.1. Taxonomy (GTDB): domain Bacteria; phylum Chloroflexota; class Dormibacteria; order CF-121; family CF-121; genus JALYYC01. The sequence continues at coordinate 284 of JALZAV010000176.1, read as the reverse complement.
GCGGTCGGACCGGATTTCGTCCTCCTCGCCGGGGCCGGCGACAAGATGGTCGATGCGATCGCGGCAGGGGCGGACGGTGCCATCGCGGCCCTGGCAAACGTTGCGCCGGCCGCCTGCGCCGCGATCCGCCGGGACATGCTGGCCGGTCGTGCCGAAGAGGCGCGCGGGCGTCAAGCCGAGATTGCGCCCGTCGGCGAGGCGCTGGGGAGAACCGGCGGCGTCGCCCGGCTCAAGGCTGCGCTTCGGTTGCAGGGCTACGACCATGGCGATCCGCGGGCGCCGGT
>JALZAV010000021.1 GCA_030948145.1 Candidatus Dormiibacterota bacterium | reverse complement strand
GACTGCGGCCGCGCCGGCACGGAGGACGGCCGGGGTCTGGACGGGCCGCGAGCCGAGGTCGACAGTAGACGCGGATCGCGCTTCGAGCGCCACGGCAACGACGACCGCCGCCAGCAGCAACCCCACACCCGTGATCTCGAACACCGTTCGCCGGCCAAACACGGCCAGCAGACCGCCCAGCGCAGGCCCAACGATCAGGCCGGAGAGGTCGGCGCCGGCCATCCAGCCATAGGCGACCCCGCGCTCCGACGCGGGCACAAGGTCAGCGACGACGGCGCGCGACCCCGGGCGGAAGCAGGCCGCTCCCAACCCCTGGACGAAGCGCAATCCAATCAACCAGCCAATCGACAGCGGCAGAGCGAAGGCGGCGATCGCCGCGCCGGAGAGCAGCAGACCGCCAACCATCAGCGGCCGGCGGCCAAGACGGTCGGAAAGGCGGCCAGCCGGATACTGCCCGATGAACTGGGCGACAAGGTTGGCTCCCACGATGACCCCGACCATGGTGTAGGAACCACCCCGCTCGCGCAGAAAGAGCGGAAGGATCGGCAGGACGGAGCCAACCGCCGTGCCGTTAATGAAGACGGCCGCGATGATCCCCCAGAGCGCCGTGCGCGCCCGGCCCCTAGTCGAGCGCAAACGCGGTCGCCTCGATCTCCACCAGCCATTTCGGATCGATGAATCCGCGCACCCCGATGATGGACGTTACCGGCTTGATCGCGGCGAACACCTCGCCATGGGCCTTCCCGATCTCACGCCAGCGCCTTGGCACGGTGGTGAAGATGCGAGTCCTCGTCACATCCTCGAGGCCCGCGCCGACCGCGTCGAGGGCCTCGGCGATGATACGCAGGCACTGGCGGGTCTGTTCGTAGACGTCGCCCTCGCCGACTGTCGAACCATCGTCAGCCGTGGGCGCGCAGCCCGAGATCTCGATCGCCGGCCCCACCCTAACCGCGCGCGCGTAGCCAACGACGCGCTCCCACTTCCGCCCGGTAGTGACGACGCGGCGGTTCACACCGCCACGGGGCTGGTGCAGAAGGCACAGCGCCGCGCCCCAACCGGGATGTCGCTCAGGCATTCGCCGCATTTGCGTGTCGTCGGATCCGGTGGCGGCTCGCGACGCGACCGCGCCAACAGCCGGTTGACCGGTACCACGACGAAGAAGAAGACTGCGGCGGCGACCAACATGAACGCGATCACCGCGTTGAGAAAGTCTCCGTAGCGGAAGACGCTGTGATTGATTGTGAAGGTCAGGCCGGAAAAGTCCGGTTTTCCGAAGAGCGCTGCGATCAATGGCGTGATCAGGTCCTTCACCAGCGCCGCGATGACCGCCCCAAAGGCGGCGCCGATCACGACCGCAACCGCCAGGTCCAACATGTTCCCGCGCAGCAGGAACGCCTTGAAATCTTTTCCCACGATGTTGCCTCCGTAGATTTTTCTCGGCTGGCCGTAGTCTACCCGCGAGCTAGACGGCGATGAAACCGCTCAAACGCTCGTATGGCACTAAAGCGCCACTCGCGTCGGCCGCGTGGCCGGTCAAACGCTCGTATGGCACTAAAGCGCCACTCGCGTCGGCCGCGTGGCCGGTCAAACGCCGTATGGCACTAAAGCGCCACTCGCGCCGGCCGCGTGGCCGGCCGCGCAAGGCGCTCGATTTCGCCGAGCACGTCGGTCAGGCGCTCTTTCCATTGCGGGCCGGCCTGCCGCATCGAGATCCGGACCTTTCCGAATCGGACCTGCAGGACCGATCGGAACTGCGCCTCGAGGCGGCGCGGGTCGCCCGACCAGTCCGCCGGCAGCCGCAGGACCAGCGAGTCGCCATCGGTTTCGATCGCGCTCAGCCCCGCCTGGCGCGCGAGTAACTTCACGCGCAGCGCGTAGATGAGGTTCCGGACCGGCGTGGGCGGCTTGCCGAAGCGATCGGCGAGGTTCGCCTGCGCGGCCTCGAGCCCCTCCTCGTCCGCGACCGCAGCCAGCTCCTGGTAGACCTGCAGCCGGAGCTTCTCGTCCCGTACGTACTCGCGCGGGAGGAAATGCTCCAGGGGTAGGTCGAGGCTTAGCCCGGCCGGAACTTCTACCACCTGCCCGCTCTTCTGCGACTCGACGGCGTCACGCAACATCGCGTTGTACAGCTCGAGGCCGACGGCGGCGATGGCGCCGTGCTGAGCGGTGCCGAGCAGGTTACCCGCGCCCCGGATCTCCAGGTCCTTGAGCGCCAGCTTGAATCCCGAGCCCAGGTCGTGGAGCTCGGAGATCACGTCGAGCCGCTTGTCAGCGTTCTCCGAGAACGAGCGCGTCGGGTTGTAGAGGAAGTAGGCATACGCCCGCTGCCCGGCGCGTCCGACGCGGCCGCGCAGCTGGTAGAGCTGCGCCAGTCCCATCCGATGGGCGTCGATGACGACGATCGTGTTGGCGTTCGGGATATCGAGGCCTGATTCGATGATCGTCGAGCAGACCAGGACGTCAGCCTCCCGGTTGATGAACTTGACCATGACATCAGCGAGCCTTGTTTCCGGCATCTGACCATGGCCGACGAGCACCCGCGCGTGCGGCACCAACCGCTTGATCCGCTCTTCGGCTTTCCGAATCGTCTGCACCCGGTTGTAGACATAGAAGACCTGGCCACCCCGCTGCAGCTCCCGCTGGACGACCTCCTTGATCAGATCGTCTTCATCGGCGGTGACGAAGGTCTTGATCGGCAGCCGTTCCTCTGGCGGGGTCTGGATCACGGAGAGGTCGCGAATCCCGGCGAGCGCCATATGGAGCGTGCGTGGAATCGGCGTGGCGGAGAGCGATAGGACATCGACCGAGGCGCGCAATTGCTTCAGCTTTTCCTTCTGCATGACGCCGAACCGTTGCTCCTCGTCAAGGACGACCAGGCCGAGGTCGCGAAACTGCACATCCTTCTGGAGCAGCCGGTGCGTGCCGATGACGACGTCCACCTCGCCCGTCTGCAACCGGCGCAGCGTGTCTTTTACTTCGGCATCACTGCGAAAGCGCGAGAGCATATCGACCTTGACGGGAAAGGGTCGGAAGCGCTCGCTGAAGGTCAAGAAATGCTGTTGCGCTAGCACGGTGGTGGGTACGAGGACGGCTACCTGCTTGGAGTCAGAGACAGCCTTAAACGCGGCCCGGACCGCCAGCTCGGTTTTGCCGAAGCCGACGTCACCAGCCAGCAGCCTGTCCATCGGGCGCGAGTCTTCCATGTCGGCCTTGATCTCGGCCATGACCCGAACCTGGTCGGGGGTCTCGTCGTAGGCAAACGATTGCTCGAGCTCGTGCTGCCAGGGGCCGTCCTCGGAATAGGCGTGGCCCTCGACCAACTGGCGCTTCGAGTAGAGGTCGAGCAAGTCCTTGGCGACCTCCTCGACCGACTCGCGGACCTTCTTCTTGGCGCGATCCCACTCACCGGAGCCGAGACGTTGCAGGCGCGGAGCGGCATCTCCACCACCGACGTACTTCTGCACGCGCTCGAGGTGCTCGACCGGGACGTAGAGCTTGTCTCCCTCGGCGTACTCGAGCTGCATGTACTCGCGTTCCTGCCCGGCTTCACCCATCAGCCGCATTCCGACGAAGCGACCGATGCCATGGTCGACGTGGACGATTAGGTCGCCTGGCTCGAACTCCAGCTTCCAGGTGGCGGATCGGGCACGCACCACGCCGCGACGGACCCGCTGGCGGAGCCCGCCGAAGATATCGCTGTCCCCGTAGACATCCAGCTCTGCCGCGGGAACGCGGAAGCCCTGGGCGACCGGCTGGCTCCCCAGCACGATCAGGCCGGGCATCAAGGGCGTATGCGACCAGGCCAGCAGGCCGGCCGCCGGATAGACATCGCGGTCCTCGAGCAGTTCGCGCAGGCGGGCCTCCTGCTGGGTCACGATCAGGATCCGTTGCTTGGCCTTTGCGGCGGCGGAAACTCGCTCCGCCAGCGCGTCGAGCCGGCCGGCGTAGGCATCGACCGGTTCGAACCCGAGGTCGAGCGAGCCACCGGCTTCGCCATGGGCGACGTCGAGCATTGACCAGGCCGCGGTGCGCTCTTGCAGGGTGGCCACCGGGACGAGGCCGGTGCGAAGCCGGGCGGGGAGTTCGCCCCGGTCCACCTCCACCGCGACCAGGTCCTGGAGCTCTCGCTCGCGGAGCAAGGCCTGCGCCACGTTGCGTTGGGCATCGAGACACAGAACCAGCGCCGATGGCGGGAGATGATCGAGAAGCGTCGGTTGCGACGGTTCGAGATAGGACTGGAAGCCCTCGATGCCGTCGAAGTACGCGCCCGCTCGCACCCGCTCGATGTCGCCCAGCCAGTCGTCGCGGACCTCCGCCAGGCACCGGGTGAAATCCAGGTCCTCGAGCGACGCCTCCCCGGTCGCGATCGCCTCAGCGGTAAGGATCACTTCCGCCGCGGAAAGGATTCGGGCGGTGGGCACGCTCCCAACCGAGCCCTGCGACTCGACCTCGAATTCACGCAACGACTCGAGCTCGTCCCCGAAGAACTCGGCCCGGAGCGGACGGCGGCGGTCGGGCGGAAACGCGTCGAGGATGCCCCCGCGGAGACTGAACTCGCCCCGCGCCTGGACGAGTGGCTCGCGGCGATAGCCGAGTGTCGCCAGCTTGTGCACGACGTCGTCAAGGATGTAGCGCTCGCCGGGCTTGAGCGTGAAGCTCCATTGCCGGAGTGCCCGCGCCGACAGCGTCGGGCGGGTCATCGCGGTCCATGAACTGAAGCAGACGACCGGCTCCGTCGAGCCGAGCGCATCGATCGCCTCGAGGCGTCGGCGGACCGTCTCCTCATCGGGCGCGAGGCGGTCGAACGGCAGCGTTTCCACCGCCGGGAAGACGACAGCGCGGACACCCTCGCCGAACCAGGCGCCGACCTCGGAGAAGGCCGACTCAGGATCCGCGACCAACGCCAGGATCGGTCGTCCGGCACGGCGGGAGAGCCACGCCGCAAAGACCGGGAGGGCGCTCGCGGGCAGCCCGTGGCCCTGCAGCAGTGTTGGCGACGCGTGCCACCAGGCCTCGAGCCGGCTGCGAGCCGGGAGGCGATCGAGCAGATCGAGGAGCGTCTCAGCCATCAACAGCCATGCACATGCAAAAATGCGCCCGCGGCAGCGTGCCGGGGCGTCTTATGGCTAGCTTATCAGCACCCTTCCGAGCACTTCCGACGCAGATTCGATCCAGCGCGCGTCGCCGTTCTGCTCGCGCCAGACCCAGTACTCACTGCCCCAGAGCAGCAGGGCCTCGACCCCGAGCGTCATCAGCGATGCGGCCAGCTCAACCATTTCGGCGGGACGCACGCTGAGTGGCTCGGCGTGGGTCTTCGAGGACGCCTCCCAGGGCTCGGCCTGCGCCTCGGTGATCCAGAGCCGCTTGTGCTGCCCCGCGGCGATGCGCTGCCAGCGCCGCACCTCGTCCACTTGATCGTTGTCCGATCGCGCGATTTCCTGCTCCTGCTCGGCCCGCCACCAGCCGATCGCCCGGTAGACATCGAGCCCGAGGATGTCATGGGGGCGCAGCGTGGCTAGCGCTTCCCGTTCCGCCGGGAGGTCGAGGCCGAGACGCTGCATCCATTTAGAGCGGAAGCGGCTCGAGGCGCGGTCGAGCCCTGGACTGAAATGCGCAAAGGTGGTAACAGCGACCGGGCGTGAATCGAGAGATTCGACGAGTCGCCGTTCCGAGAGGATCAACCGGCGGCCGATCCACCAGGCCCGCGGGCCGGAGCGATTGAAAGGTTCGTTCTCCAGTTGCCACGCGATCAGGGAAGGATGGCCTCGATATCGGAGGACGGTGTCGCGCACGAACGCGCGTACCTGGTCGAGGAGCGGCCCCCGCGCGACCTCGCTGCTGAACGGCGCCTGCGGCTCGAACCGCGATGGAATGTAAAACTCGGGCCAGCCGAGGGCTTTCATGCCGACTGTGAGCAGGACACGCTGCCCGGTTCGGGCGGCTTCCGCCATCAACCAATCGAGATGCACGTATCCGACCTGGTCGATCTCGCGCCACGACGCGGACAGCCGAATCACGCCGAACCCCATTCCGCAGATCCGGCTGAACGCCTGCTGGTAGTCAAGACCGAGGGATTCCGCGCGCCAGCGTGTGAAGCTGGTGCCAATTATGGTCAAGTGCTCAGGCCTGGGGCGGAGGTCCCTTACCCCGCTGAGCTGTCCGCAGCACGTACCACATGAACCCACCGATGACGAGAAAGAGAATCACGTTCGGCAAAACGATGGACAGCAACAGATTCGACGATGAGGACTGCTGGACACTGAACGGAAGGCCGGCGGTATGGAAGCTGTCCACCAGTTGATAGCCGACCGGATAAAGCGTCCTGTAGGCGTGTCCACCCGAATCCTGCCAATCGACCCGATCGCCGTCTGCATTAAAGGTGCCACCCGTCACCTGCTTGGCGTCCAGCGCCGACAGGAGCTCGCTCAGCGGCCGCTCTGTCGGGGTCGACGTGGAACTGACGCTCCGATAGCTTGCCCAGATGACCGCAAGAAGGCCCGCCAGGATGATCGCGTAAATGATGCCGCGCCGGCCCTTGAACACGGCAGGATTCTAATTCGATCCGGTGACCCAAGGCATTTGGCTACGCTACTCGCGGTGTTCCGTCGCAAGCCGTCCCTACCTCCGGCATCGGATCGCTGGCTCGTCATCGGCCTGGGCAACCCGGGCCGGGACTACGAGCTGTCGCGGCATAACGTCGGCTTTCTCTGCGTCGACGAGCTGGCGCGACGCCTCAAGGTCCGCGTCTCCGAGCGCAACGCCAAATCGCTGACCGGCCGCGTGCGGGCGGGCGATCGCGAATTGATCCTGGCGAAGCCGCAGACGATGATGAACCTGTCCGGCCTGGCGGCAAAGGCGCTGCGCGCGAAGTACGACATCCCACTCGACCGGGTCCTTGTCATTCACGACGAACTCGATCTCCCGTTTGGGCGGCTGCGCATCCGCAAGGGTGGCAGCTCCGCCGGCAACCACGGCCTCGACTCGTTGATTGCCTCCTTCGGCAGCCGCGAGTTTATCCGCTTCCGCGTCGGCGTCGGCCGTCCGGTCGGCAACGGCGTCGATTACGTCCTCGGCCCGTTCACGCCATCGGAGCGCGAGCAGTTGCCGGCCATCATCGGCCGTGTCGCCGACGCCATCACGTGTCTTAACGATTTCGGCCTGGAACGAGCGATGACCGACTTCAACAAGGGCTGATCGCCGTCGCGTCAGGCCCCGGACGTGTCACTGGCCGGCAGCAGCGCGGCCCGTCGGCTGAACTGCAGGTAGGCGAGCACCGCGAGGCCGGCAATGCCGGTCAGCGCCCCGCCCACCCAGACGGCGGCCGGCGGCCCGAAGGTATGCGCGACCGCACCGGCGAAGAAGTTGCCGAGCGGCGTCACGCCGACGAAGAGCATCGAGTACAGGCTCACCATCCGTCCCTGCATCCGATCGGGCGAACGGACCTGGATATAGGTGTTCGTGCCGATTGTATAGACGGCGAAGGCCCACCCGATTACCGTGAGCAGCAGGAAAGCCTGCGTGAAACCCGGGGTGATCAGAAAGGCAAGTTCCATGACGGCAAACAGCAGCGCGCCGAACGCGATCCGCCGCGGATCGAGCAGATAGGGCCCGACCGCGGTCATGGTCAGCGCGCCGATAAGCGAGCCGACGCCCTGCGCAGCGAACAGGTACCCGAGCGTGTCGGCGTTGGCATGGAGCACGATCCGGGTAAACAGGGGCAGCACGAGGTTGAAATTCGCGCCAAAAGCGCCGGCCACGATGAGCAGGGTGAACAGGCCAAGTAGCGTCGGCGCCCGCCGCACGTAGCGAAGCCCCTCGCCGATCAGGGCAGTGGCTCGCTGCGGCGGACCGGCGGGCAAAGGTCGGCGGCGGATCGTGTAGAGGGCCGCCACTATCCCGAGGTAGCTCGCCGCGTTCAGCCAGAAGCAGGCCGCGACCCCGAAGGCGGCGATGACAAGGCCGCCGATCGCAGGCCCAATGATCCGAGCCAGGTTGAAGGCGGTCGCGTTCAACGCCACGGCGCTTGCGAGTTCGGCTCGCCCGACCATCTCGAGGACGGTCGCCTGACGCGCCGGGAAATAGAGCGCCTGGTTGATGCCGAGTAGCGCCGCGATCGCAAACAGGATCGGCAGGGTGATCAGGTGCGTCATCGTGAGCACGGCGTACAAGGCTGCCCCAACCGCTGAAATGAACTGCGTTAGCAGCAGCACGTCCCGGTGCACGAAGCGATCGACGAGCGCTCCCGCGTAAAGACCGAAGATCAGGATCGGCCCGTAGCTGAAGGCGCCGAAGAGAGCCAGCGCCAGCGCGGAATCGTGCGAGAGCTGCAGCACCAGCCAGGCCGCCGCCACCGACTGCATCCAGGTCCCGATGACGGATACGCTCTGGCCGATGTAATAGCGGCGGAACTCCGAGTACTGCAGCGCCGCGGTCTGCAAGAAGCCACGGTTGCGCGGCACAGGTGGGGAAAGCGTAGGGCGAATGCCCGTTAGTTTAGCGAGGCCGGCATGACGAAGGCGCTCGATGCCTCAGCTGATATGGAAGATGTGGCGAGCGAAGAGCAGGAGACCGGCCAGGGCGGTCCCAATCGCGGCCATCAGCACCGCAGCGGCGGCCACGTCCTTGGCCCGGCCGATCATCGGATGCCGCTCCGGCCACGCGTAGTCGATCAGGACCTCGAGGGCGGTGTTGAACAACTCCGCTCCGATGACGACGGCAAAGCAGAGCACCAGGCCGACGAACTCAAGCGCGGTGAAATGGAATAGGAGCGCGGCGATCAGCACGACTGCTGCGGCCAGCAGGTGGACGCGCATGTTCGCCTGGGACGAGATGGCCCAGGCCAGCCCCCGGCCCGCGTGGCGGAAGCTGTACAGCGTCCGCCGCAGGTCGAGGCGATTCGCACGGCTGTGGCTGCCAATCCGCTCGGCCTCGAAGTCCGCGTCGGAGCGAGAAGTCATCGCGGCAGGCTCAGGATGCGATTGGTCAACGCCGTCATCTTCGCCTCGTCGTCAAGCTCCGCATGGTCGTAGCCAAGCAGGTGGAGGAACCCGTGCACGGCGAGCAGACGGACCTCATCGTTCATCGGGTGCCGCGCCGTCCTCGCCTGCTCGCGGGCTCGGGGCAGTGAGATCACGATGTCGCCGAGCCAGTGCTCGGTGCCCGGTGGCGCCTGGAAACGCTGGTCGACAGGCTTCTCCTGTGCCGCGAAGGCGAGCACATCGGTCGGCTCATCGAGGCCCCTGAACCGGCGGTTGTACTCGCGGAGGTGTTCGTCCCCGGTGAGCGTGACCACCGTGACCGTCTCCTTGGGCACCTCGAGCATCTGGGCGGCGGCTTCCAGCACGAGCTTGAGGCCATCCATATCTACTCCCGACGCGAGCGAGGAGGGGCCCCACCGGCTCATCTGAATGAGCACGACTGTATGCTACCCGCGATTAGCGCTCGGCGCTGGCTTTGCCGTCCGCAGCGGCAGCCCGCCCGGCCAGGTAGCGGGTGCCGATCAGCCCAGCCGCCAGCGCGATCCAGACGAGCAGGATCCAGTCCTGGGGAACGTCTGAGCGCCGCCCGAGGTCGGCCGCGAGCGCGTCCGCGAGGATGAAGAAGCCGATCAGCAAGAGACCCACACCTTCCATCCGCGGCCGGGTGCGGCTCTCCCCGACCGCGTTGCGCAGAACCGGAACCCTGCCGATCGCAATCATCGAGATCGCCGGAAGGATCACGGCCGCCGCCACGACGTAGGCCAGCACGATCACCGAGTTGGATAGGATCACGGATCTATATCGCGACGCGACTGCGGACATTGCGACTTGTGTCCGTCTCGCGACAGATCGGATCTGTTAGGTGGTCGGGCGGAGCCCGGTCGCCGGTCGGGGAAGCGGGATCGTCTTGTCGTCGGCATCGAGGGTGCCATCGTGGCCGCCAAGTGTCGTATCCACCGCCCCGATCTTGGCCCCTTCGCCCTGGGCAGCCGCCGGGTATTCGATCCGGGCATGGTAGATGCTGACGACCATGTTGGTAAAGGCGTCCTCGATCAGCTTGAGATCGTGGAAGGAGAGATCGCACTCGTCGAGCTGGCCATCCCGCGCGAAGCCCTGGATCATGCGGTGGACATGCTCCCGGATACTCTCCGTGCTTCGGTCCTTGAGCGTTCGGGTGGACGCCTCCACCGTGTCCGCCATCATCACGATGGCCGCTTCCTTGGTCCGAGGCCGAGGTCCCGGGTAGCGGAAATCGTCCTCGCGGACATCCAGCCCCTGCTCCAAAGCCTGGCGGTAGAAGTACTTCTTCACGGTCGTGCCCTGGTGCTGCTGCACGATGTCCTTGACGGCAGTCGGGAACCGGTACTGCTTCAGCAGGTCGACGCCCTCGGTGACGTGGGCATTCAGGATGTCCGAGCTTGTGGTCGGCGAGAGGTTCTCGTGGATGTTGCCGATGTCGGCCTGGTTCTCGACGAAGAAGTGCGGACGCCGGATCTTGCCGATGTCGTGGAAGTAGCAGCCGACCCGGGCGAGCACGGCGTTGGCCCCGACCGCCTCGGCGGCCGACTCTGCCAGGTTCGCCGCCACAATTGAATGGTTATAGGTACCCGGGGCGCTGACCATCAATCGCTTCAGCAGCGGGTTGTTCGGGGTCATCAACTCGAGCAGCTTCATCGGCGTGATCACCCGGGTGATCTCGCCCAGGTACGTGAGCGATCCGGCGGCGATGAGGGCCGCCACCAACCCGTTCACGAGGACGATGGCCCCGAGGCCAAGAACCTCATCGATCGACTGCTTTCGCTCGATCGACGTTAGCGCCACGATCGTGACCAGCTGCGCCCCGGCGACCAGGATGCCGGCGGTGACCCATTGCCCGAGCCGCTCCAGCCGGTGGACGTAGATCGCTCCAATCGAGCCGCCGAGGAATCCGATGAGCGTGAGATCGAGCAGGTTGTCCGCAATGATGCCGGTCATGAGCCCGACGGCGAGCGCAACAATGATGCCCAGGCCGGTATCCATCAGCGCGGCGACCAGCATCGGCACCGCGGCCATCGGCACGATGTACTGAGCGCGGGGGTCGATCGGGACCACCACCTTCGCGATCAGGAGGATCGCGAGCATCAGCCCGCCCAGCGTGGCGAGCTGGCGGGGGTCTCTTAAGATCGCCGGCTTGAACTGCATCAGGTAGCCCAGCGCCAGGGCAAACAGGATGAGGACGAGCATGAAGGTGGCCAGGATCCGGTACCAATCGGCGTTCGGGGCCAGCAGCCCGACCGCCTGCGCCTCCTCGAGCTGGAACGGCGTGACCAGGTCGCCGTAGCGAATGATTGTCTGACCCTTTCCCACGGTGACGAACACCGGCGACACCGCATCAATCGCCTGCTGGCGCTTCTGTTCGGTTTCGGTCGGCTGGTAGTTGACCTTGAGGTTGTTCCGTACCAGGCTCGTCACCAGCGATCCGGCGGTGGAATCGAGATGGAGGGCTGCGGCTCGAGTGCGCGCGCTATCCTGGGCGCTCTTCAAGGTGTCCGGCTTGATCCCATTCGCCTCCAGCGACTGGAGGATGTCGCCGGCATTTTTGAAGACGGCTGCCACGGTGCCTTCGTCCGCTTGCAACAGGTACTGGCGCTGGGCATCGGACAGCTGCGGCTGCAACAGGCTCAGCTGCGCGGCGCGGTCCGGACCCGACGAGGACGAGCGCCGGAGGTCGGCGACCTTCGTCGCCAGGCTGTCGATCGCCTGCCGCTGGGTCGTGGCGACCGAGCCGTCGAACTGGTCGGCAACCTGCTGGGCCGCCGCGGCCCGCGCCTCCTCGCGCTTGGTCTGGCTCTCGTAGCGTGCCGATCGAGGCGCAGCGACTTCCTGGGAGGAAACGTCGCCGGCGCGAAGCGTCAGCTTGTTGGGCAGGAAGTTCTGCGCCACCACCAGAGAGATGAGCAGTGCGATCACGAGCGAGATGCCGGCGGACCGGACGTACGGCGGCCACCGCCGCGTGCCGGCGGCGTGTCCGAGTCGGAGGTCGCGCGCGAACAACCGTCCGCGCCGGCGCAGACGTTCGAGGGCCGAGGTTCCGCGTTCTTTCACCGTTTTGACCGGGACTCAGGGGGCCTCAAGGGCACCACGTCGCCTATGCCGTGCGAGCCCGCCGTTTACGCGCTGCGGCGATCTTCTTCTTCTTCTTTACGCTGGGCTTCTCGTAATGTTCGCGCCGGCGTACCTCGGAGAGGACGCCGTTCTGCTTGATCTTCTTATTGAAGCGGCGAAGGGCGCTCTCGAAGGTCTCGTTCTCGCGGACCTTGATTTCGGACACGTGGATTGCACCCCCTCTTACGTGCGGAGTCCATGTTGGGCAGAAGTATAGACGCGCTTCAGTTTAGGTGTCAACCTAAAGTCTCCCGAATTCGCGGGTGCGCGTAACCCGCCACTGACGGTCCAGTCGCGCCGCCTCACGGCTCCGGCACGTCTTGGTCACAGGGCCCCCGGAGGTTGGATGGCGGTTAAGAGATCAGCCGTTTCTCTTAGACAGAGGAGTAAATCCTCGAGGAGGAATCATCCAGATGTTCACGCTCTTGACGACCTGGATCAGCGAGCGAATCATCACGGTCACCGCGGTGAGCGTGTTGACGGTCGCCGCTGTTCCGACAACCCTCGTTATCGTGTCTTCGCACGACGACCACAAGACCACCATCGCCGTAGTGCAGCCGGTCGACGCCAAGCAAAAGGTGGTACTGATCGGCGAGGTCAAGAAGGCTGGCGATGCGGTCATCGCAAAGCTCAACAACGCTGAGTCGAGCTGCAACGGGACGGTCGCCACGACCGTCAGCGCCTCGAAGGTTGCGCCGGCCAAGATCCAGTCGCAACTGGCCACGGCCAAGACGCAGATTCACGGCAGCGTCTCGCCCTTCATCGCGGCGATCCAGAAGGACGAGGATAGGTTCGCCCACCTGACCGTCATTACGCCTCAGGATGAGGAGAACGAGCTGCACGAGATCAGCTTGATCCAGCTCACCGCACTGGGCGACGGTCACTCCGCCGGGACGGTGACGATCACCTGCCAGACGGTCGTCATCACGATCACCGAGACGATCCAGATCACGATCACGCCGGCGCCTGTCTGCCCGCCCACCAGGGACAAGCGGGACGACGACTAAACGCCGAGGTAAAGCAAAAGGCGGGAGCGTCGCTCCCGCCTTTTTTCTTGCTGGGGGACTACCAGAGCTCGCCCCCGCCGACCATGACGTAGAGGATCGGCCCGATACCCCAGACGATGCAGACGACCGCCCAGATCACCTTCTGGGCCGTATTGAGCTCATTGCGACCGGCGATGTTGATGAGCGCGAGCACGTAGGCGACCGGGTGCAGGACGATCGAGAGGAGTAGCTCGAGCAGGAACTTCATTCGCTCATTGTGCCAACGGCGAGGACGCGGAGGCTGTCGGGGCTGAGCGGCTCACCATTCCAGTCGCCGTAAAGGTTGACTCGGTCGAAGCCGGCGTCCTGAAACGCCGCCTCGACTTCCGCGCCGCTATAGATGCGGATCGCATGGACGTCGGTGGCGCGGGCGTTCGGCGTGCTGACGGTCCGCTGCACGGTCAGGCGCCGTCCGCTGCGATCCAGCTTGCGTTCCTCCATGACGGCCGTCTTGCCCACCGAGAACCACTGGCGAGGCTCGAACTGCTCCCGCTCGCGCTGGCCATTGAGGACCTCCAGCAGGAGACGGCCACCCCCTACCAGCATGCCGGCGGCCGAGCGCAGGACCTTCCGGTCATCGGCTTCGTCGGCAAAGTAGCCAAGGCTGGTGAAGAGACTGAGGGCGACATCGAAGCTGGCGCCCCGAAGGGGCGGGTCCCGCATGTCGCCGTGGATCAGCCGGAGGCTGACGTGCGCCGCGCGGGCCCGGGCGGCCGCCACGTCCAGGAGGTAGGTAGAGAGGTCAACCCCGGTGACCTCATAGCCGCGCCGGCTGAGCTCGATGCCGTGGCGGCCCTGGCCGCAGGCAAGGTCGACGATGCGGGCCGGGGGTCGGAGCTTGAGCAGGACCTCGAGCTGATCGACTTCGATCGGGGTACGCTCCGCGAGGTAGTCGTCGTACAGGCTGAGGTAGGCGGGGCCGAACCAACTTCGCCACCAGTCGGGCGCCGGCTCTTCCATACCTTTATATATAGGCTCCGGAACCATGCTGCCCGAACCCGCCTCCCACCCCGCGCATCTCTGGCGAAATCCTGAGCCGAAGCGCGCCTACGACATCGTGATCGTCGGCGGTGGCGGGCACGGCCTGGCGACCGCGTACTACCTGGCGAAAAACCACGGCATCCGCAACGTCGCCGTCCTCGAGCGGGGCTGGCTGGCGGGCGGGAACATGGCGCGGAACACGACCGTGATCCGGTCCAACTACCTCTGGGACGAGAGCGCCGCCATCTACGAGCACGCGCTCAAGCTGTGGGAAGGGCTTGCCCAGGAGCTCGACTACGACATCCTCTTCAGCCAGCGCGGCGTGCTGAACCTGGTGCACAGCGTGGGCGACGCCAGGGAAGCGATGCGTCGGGTCAACGCCAACCGTCTCAACGGCATCGATGCCGAGTGGCTGAGCGCGGATGAGGTCAAGGCGTTCTGCCCGATCGTCAATGTCTCGCCCGACGTGCGTTACCCGGTCCTGGGCGGAACGCTCCAGCAGCGTGGTGGCATCGCCAAGCACGACTACGTCGCCTGGGCCTTCGCGCGCAAGGCCGACGAGATGGGCGTTGACCTGATCCAGAACTGCGAGGTCACCGGCTTCGATCTCGACGGTGGTCGCGTGACCGGGGTCCGGACCAGTCGCGGCTCGATCGCGGCAGGGAAGGTTGCACTTTGCGCCGCAGGGCACAGCTCAGTCCTGGCCGGGATGGTCGGCCTCGATCTGCCGATCCAGAGCCACCCGTTGCAAGCCCTCGTCTCCGAATTGCTCGAGCCGGTGCTCAATTGCGTCGTGATGTCGAACGCAGTGCATGTCTACGTCAGCCAGGCGCACAAGGGCGAACTCGTGATGGGCGCCGGAATCGACCCCTACAACTCCTACGCGCAACGGGGCTCGCCCCATGTCATCGAGTACCAGATCGCGGCGGCGGTCGAGCTGTTTCCGATCTTCAACCGTGCCCACGTGCTGCGGACCTGGGCGGGCATCGTCGACGTCGCGCCCGACGCCTCACCGATCCTGGGGCTGACGCCGATCGAGAACCTCTTCATCAACTGCGGCTGGGGAACGGGCGGCTTCAAGGCGACGCCGGCATCCGGCTGGGTCTACGCCCACACCATCGCCAATGGCCGGCCGCATGCCCTCAACGCGCCCTTCGGGCTCGAACGATTCACCACCGGCGCCTTGATCGACGAACACGGCGCCGCGGCGGTCGCGCACTAGATGCTCATCCCCTGTCCCTGGTGCGGCGATCGAGAGGACAGCGAATTCAAGTACGGCGGCGCCGCCCAGGTCGCCTATCCCCAGGACCTGGAGCAGATCGACGACGCAACCTGGGCGCGATACGTCTTCGTCCGGCCGAACCCGAAGGGCCCGCTGGCGGAGCGCTGGGTCCATACCGCCGGATGCCGCCGCTGGTTCAACGTCGTGCGAGACACCGTCAGCCATGAGATCAAGCCTCTCGAGGACCGCTTCCCATGAGCCGGCTTGGGTCCGGCGGCCGGATCGATCGCTCGCGTTCAATGTCGTTCACGTTCAACGGGAAGCACCTGTCCGGCTATGCCGGTGACACCCTGGCCTCAGCCCTCCTGGCCAACGATGTTCGGATCGTGGCCACCAGCGTGACGCAGCACCGGCCGCGCGGGATCTTCAGCGCCGGGATCGAGGAGCCCAACGCGCTCGTGCAGGCCGGCCCGGAACCCATGCTGCGCGCCACCCAGATCGAGTTGATCGATGGGCTCGAGGCCGTCGGGCTGAATGGCAGGGGCCGGCTCAGCGCCGCGCCGGACGCGGGCCGCTTTGACAAGCTCTACGCCCACTGCGAAGTACTGGTGGTCGGCGGTGGTCGGGCCGGGTTGACTGCGGCGCTGGCGGCCGCGCGAGCCGGGGACCGGGTCATCGTGGTCGATGAACAGGCCGAACTGGGTGGCCGGCTGTTGAGCACCGGGTGGGACGACTGGCTGGCGGACAGCATCGGCCGGCTTTCGACGATGCCGGACGTTCGCCTTCTGACGCGGGCGACCGCGTTCGGGCTCTACGACCAGAACCTGGTCCTGATCGCGGAGCGCCGGCCTGATGGGGGTCGGCTGCACCAGGTTCGCGCCAAGCGCATGGTGCTGGCAACCGGCGCCCATGAACGCCCGCTGATTTTTCGCAACAACGATCGCCCCGGCGTCATGCTTGCCGGCGCGGTCCGGACCTACCTCAACCGGTATGCCGTGGCACCCGGCCGCCGGGCGGTGATCTTCACGAACAACGACAGCACGCAGCCGCTCGCCGGCGACCTGCAGCGGGCCGGCACCGCGCTCGAGGCCACGGTCGACGTCCGGGCCGGGGAAGCCGTCGTCGACACGCTGGCTTCCGAGGATGGATCGCTGCGTGCCGTCGTGGTTGCGCCCCTCACCGGGAACGGCGGACCGCGCCAGCTGGAGTGTGACCTGCTCTGTGTCTCGGGCGGCTTCAATCCGACCGTGCACCTCTTCAGCCAGGCCCAGGGCAGGCTGCGCTACGACGAGGGCCTGGCCTGCTTCGTCCCCGGCGCGCCGCTCCCGACGGTCGAGGTGGTCGGCGCGGCCAGCGGCGACCTGAGCGGGCGCGGGCAGGGACGCATCATGCCGACCTGGCTCGTTTCCGGCGAGCGCGACGACTGGACGACGCACTTCGTCGATCTCGAGCGCGACGTCACCGTCGCCGACGTGCGCCAGGCGCTGGGCGCCGGGATGCGTTCGATCGAGCACGTCAAACGGTTCACGACGATCGGGACCGGCAGCGACCAGGGGAAGACCGCAGGCATCAACGAGAGTGCCATCGTCGCCACCCAGCTCGGGCAGCCGGTCAGTACGGTAGGAGTCACGACCTTCCGGCCACCCTACGTGCCGGTCTCTTTCGGGCTGATCGCGGGCCGCAATCGTGGCGACCTGTTCGACCCCATCCGGGTGACGTCGATCCACCCCTGGCACGTCGCACACGGCGCCCGCTTCGAGAACGTGGGGCAATGGAAGCGCCCGTGGTACTTTCCCGCGAAAGGCGAGGATATGGAGGCCGCCGTGCTGCGCGAGTGCCGCACGGTCCGCGAGGCCGTCGGCGTGATGGACGTCTCCACCCTCGGCAAGATCGATCTCCAGGGACCGGACGCGCTCAAGTTCTTGAACCGGCTTTACACGAACGCTTTTGACACGCTCCCGATCGGGATGTGTCGCTACGGCCTGCTCTGCAAGGCCGATGGCATGGTGTTCGACGACGGTGTCGTGATCCACCTCGGCCCGGACCACTATCTCGCCACCACGACAAGCGGGGGCGCCGCCGCGGTGCTCGACTGGTTCGAAGAATGGCTGCAGACGGAATGGACGGACCTCAGGGTGCGATGCACGTCGGTGACCGAACATTGGGCCGGCGTGGCGGTGGCCGGACCGAATGCCCGGGCGGTGGTCTCCGCCCTCTTCCCCCGGGTCGAGCTTGATACCGCCAGCTTTCCGTTCCTGGCGGTCCGCGATAGCGAGCTCAACGGCTTCCCGGTGCGCCTGCATCGAATCACGTTCTCGGGAGAGCTGGCGTACGAGCTGTGGACGCCAAGCTGGTATGGATTGGCGCTCTGGGAATCCGTGATCGAGGCGGGTGAGCCATTTGGCATCGCGCCGTACGGGACGGAAGCCATGCATGTCCTGCGCGCGGAGAAGGGCTACATCATCGTCGGCCAGGAAACGGACGGCACCGTGACCCCGCAGGACCTTGGCATGAGCTGGATCGTCTCCAAGAAAAAGGAATTCATCGGCAAACGCTCGCACCGCCGTGCCGACACGGCGCGCCCAGATCGCAGGCACCTCGTTGGCCTCTTCCCCGTCGACGAAAACGAGCTTCTTCCAGAGGGGACGCAGCTCTCCGTGGAGTCCCGCACCGACCCGCCGGTCCCGATGATCGGCTACGTGACCTCGAGCTACCGCAGCGCGACGCTCGGTCGGACGTTCGCGCTGGCGCTCGTGGAGCGCGGACGTGAACGCATGGGCGAAACCGTTTTCGCGCCCCTACCCGATCGCCTGATCGCGGCGACCGTCACCGAGCCGATCTTCTGGGACAAGGAGAACCGCCGCCGTGATAGCTGAGGCGACCCGTCGCAGCCCGCTCGCCAACTACGCGGACCGGTTCGCCGCGCTGTCTGACGTCAACCAAGGCAACCTGACGATCCGAGAGATCCCGTTCCTGACCCAGATCAACTTCCGCGCCAACCCCTCGGCGGCCGACCTGGTGGCGGGCGTCCAGCAGCAGCTTGGGTTTACCCTTCCAACCGAACCGAATACCGTGGCAACGAAGGGCGACCGCTCGTGCCTCTGGCTCGGCCCCGACGAGTGGCTCGTCGTGGGCCCGCCGGACCAGCAGCGGTCGATCGAGGCCGCGCTTCGATCAGCGCTTGGCGACCACCCCGGGGCCGTCGTCGATGTTTCCGCAAACCGTACCGTCATCGAAGTGAAGGGCACCTCAGCGCGAGATCTCCTCGCCCATGGCTGCGCCATCGATCTTCATCCGCGTGCTTTTGGCCCCGGCCGCTGCGCCCAGACGCTGCTCGCGAAGGCCTACGTGATCGTCCAGCAGAAAACCACCACGCCTGCATTCCATATCTACGTCCGCTCGTCGTTCGCAAACTACCTCGCCGACTGGCTCCTCGACGGGGCCGAGGTGCCGAGGCGGGGGAGTACTTAACAGGCCGGGGTCCGAAGTTAAGAGACCGGTAACGCGGCGAAAACAAATGCACCGTTCCTAGTCGTTAAATCCGAGTACTTCATTGCGTCCGGCTCTGGCCTCTCAAAGCCACGATCGATCCGGAAGGCTTCCTCGAAACTTCGCCCTTTAGAGCTCGTTTGCTGTTCACCTTGGACGTGGCCAGCAAGGACCAGGCCCACGTCCGGCGCAAGGCACTGTTAGGACTTACGCGCTGACAACAGAAATCATTCCCCCTCCCCAACCCTCCCCGCAAGGGGGAGGGAGGATATGAATAAGCTCTGGACAGGTTGCCCCAGCGGTGCTATACCAAGCCCGTAGCGACTGAGGCTGACTCCTTGCTTCCGTCCCCTCCACAGCCCAGACCACCGGCAACTGAATGGAGGTGCCCATGAGGCAGAAGGTCGCGATTACCGTCAACGGGACCCGCCACGAGCACGAGGTCGAACCCCGGCTCTTGCTCGTCTATTACCTTCGCGAGTACGCGGGCCTCACGGGAACGCAC
Source organism: Candidatus Dormiibacterota bacterium (assembly GCA_030948145.1). Lineage (GTDB taxonomy): Bacteria > Chloroflexota > Dormibacteria > CF-121 > CF-121 > JALYYC01. The sequence goes on along the minus strand of JALZAV010000021.1, from coordinate 17,303 downwards.
GTCGGCTGCGACACGAGTAACTGCGGTGCCTGCACCGTGGACCTGGACGGCCACAGCACCAAAGCCTGCACCGTCTTCGCGGTCCAGGCGGACGGTGCCCAGGTCACGACGATCGAGGGGCTGGCCAAGGGCACCGAGCTGCATCCGCTGCAGCAGGCGTTCTGGGACGAGCATGGCCTGCAATGTGGCTACTGCACCCCCGGCATGATCATGGCCGCCCGCCAGCTACTGGAGCGCAATGCCAACCCGACTGAGGCCGAGGTCCGAAGCGGCCTGGAAGGCAACCTCTGCCGCTGTACCGGGTACCAGAACATCGTCAAGGCGGTCCAGGCGGCTGCCCGGGCCATGGCGACCGCCGACACCAAGCAACCAGCAACCGCGAGTTCCTGAGGAGGTGAGCTGAATGGCGGTCTCCCAACTGATTGGCGCATCGATCAAGCGCCGTGAAGACCCCGAGCTGATCACCGGTTCAGGAAGTTTCGTCGAGGACCTGCCCCAGACGGCCGTCGCTCACCTTTACGTCGTCCGCAGCACCCAGGCCCATGCCCGGATCCTCGGGATCGAGACCTCGCGCGCCAGGGAGGCCAGCGGCGTGCTCGCCATCTGGACCGGCAAGGACCTGATGTCCGAGTTCCAGGCGCCGCTGCCGGTCACGGTCAGCTTCGTCCCCGAAAAGAAATACCCGGCGATGTACCCGATTGCGACCGACACCGTTCGCTACGTCGGCGAGCCGGTCGCGATCGTGGTGGGCACCAGCCGGTCGGCGGCCGAGGACGCCGCGGAGCGACTCGACATCCGATACGAGCCACTCAAGCCAGTTCTCGACATCGAGCAGGCGCTCGAGAAGGACTCGCCCGTTCTCCATGCCGACATAGGAAGCAACATCTCGTACGACGTCAAGCGCTCCGGCGGGGACATCGAGGCAGCGTTTCAAGAGGCCGAGGTCAAGATCTCCCAGCGCCTCATCCAGCAACGCCTGATCCCGGTCGCCATCGAGGGACGCGGCGTCATGGCCGATTACAAGCCTTTTGCGAAGACCCTGACGGTCTGGTCTTCGACGCAGATCCCGCACTTCGTCAAGATCTGGCTGGGCGTGATCCTCGGGATCTCGGAGAGCCAGGTGCGCGTCGTCGCGCAGGACGTCGGGGGCGGCTTCGGGTCGAAGATCCGCGTCTATCCGGAGGAAGTGCTCGTCGCGCTTGCCTCGAGGCGTCTCGGACGGCCGGTCAAATGGACCGAAGACCGCAGCGAAAACATGAAGGCCACGCACCATGGGCGGTCCCAGATCTGGGATGTCGAAATCGCCGCCAGGAAAGATGGGACGGTCCTCGGGATCCGCACCACGCAATATCTGGATCTCGGGGCGTATTGCACCCAGTTCGGCAGCTTCATGGCGATCGCGCTCTTGATCGCCCAGGGACCATACAAACTCAAGGCATTCGACGGCCGCGGTGTCGGTGTCTTCACCAACCGGACGCCGACCGACGCCTACCGCGGCGCGGGCCGGCCGGAAGCGACCTACCTGATCGAGCGCGTGATGGACCTGGTCGCGCAGGAAGTTGGCATGGACCCCGTCGACGTCCGGCGCAAGAACTTCGTCCCGGCTGCCGAGCAGCCCTTCACCAACCTGCTCGGGCTGACCTACGACTCCGGCGATTACAGGATCACGCTCGACAAGGCGCTGAAGATGATCGACTACCCCGCCTTCCGCCGCCAGCAGGCGGAGGGGCGGAAGAAGGGCAAGTATCTCGGCATCGGGTTCTCGACCTACCTGGAGATCTGCGGCCTGGGACCATCGGTCGCCACCACCGCCGCGGCGGGCATCGGCTTCTGGGGGATGTCGGTCGTCAACCTGCATTTCACCGGCAAAGCCACCGTCATCATCGGCAGCTCACCCCATGGACAGGGTCACGAAACCACCTTCGCGCAGATCGTCGGGGATGCCCTCGGGCTCCCGCTGGAGGACATCGACGTCGTGCACGGCGATACGGCCATCGGCCCCATGGGGATGGACACCTACGGCAGCCGGAGCGCCTCCGTGGATGGCGCGGCCGTGCACATGAGCGCGGTCAAGGTCCGCGAGAAGGCGCGCAAGATCGCCGCCCACCTGCTGGAGGCGGCTGAAGCCGATATCGTCTACGAAGGCGGGAAGGCCTTCGTGAAGGGCGCGCCGTCCAAAGCGATCACGATCCAGGAGATCACCGGGGCAGCGTTCCAGCCGCACCGCCTGCCGCCAGGGATGGAAGGGGGCATGGAAGCGACGACCTTCTTCAACCCGCCGAACTTCGTCTGGCCGTTCGGGGCACACGTTGCCCTGGTCGAGATCGACGCGGAGACCGGGGCGACCCGCATCGTCCGATACGTGGCGGTCGACGATTGTGGTACGCGGCTAAACCCAATGGTGGTCGAAGGCCAGGTGCACGGCGGGATCGCCCAGGGGATCGGGCAGGCGCTTTACGAAGAGGCGGTGTACGACGAGGGCGGGGCGCTGAAGACCGGCACGCTCGTAGACTACATGGTGCCTAGCGCCGCGGACCTGCCGTCCTTCGAGACCGCGGCCACGATCACGCCCAGCCCGAGCAATCCGCTCGGCGTCAAGGGCATCGGCGAGGCGGGGACCATTGCCTCGACCCCGGCCGTCGTCAATGCCATCGTAGATGCGCTCCAACCCTTCGGCGTGAAGGACATCGACATGCCCGCCACCCCCGAGAAGGTCTGGCGACTGATTCACAAGAACGGAGGGACCGCGCGATGATTCCAGCCAGCTTCGACTACGTGGCGCCCCGGTCGCTTCCCGAGGCGACCGCGGAACTGGTCAAACACGGCGGCGAGGCCAAGGTCCTCGCCGGCGGCCACAGCTTGATCCCGTTGATGCGGCTACGGCTGTCCACGCCCTCGTTCCTCGTGGACATTGGCCGAATCAAGGACCTGAATTACATCAAGGACGTCGACGGCCACATCGCGTTCGGGCCGCTGACCACCCATCACGATATTGCCTTCTCCGACGTGGTGAAGCGAAAGCTACCGATGCTGGCCAGCGCCGCCGAGCAGATCGGCGATCCGGCCGTGCGAAACCGCGGAACCATTGGGGGCGCGGCCGCCCATGCTGACCCGAACGGAGACTTTCCCACCTGTCTGCTGGCACTCGAGGCCAGCCTGGTTGCCGTCGGTCCACGCGGAGAGCGCGTCATCGCCGCCAAAGACTTCTTTGTTGAGACGTTTACGTCGGCGCTCGAACCCGATGAGATCATTCGGGAGATCCGGGTGCCGGTCGTCGAAGGCAGCAAGGGAACCTATTTGAAGTTCAGCCGCCGGTCTCAGGACTGGGCGATCGTTGCCGTCGGCGTCCAGGTGCACCTGACCGGACAGGCGATCGACCACGTCGCAATCGGCCTGACGTCGATGGGGAGCACCCCGGTGCGGGCGACCGCGACGGAAGAGGCGCTCAAAAGCGGCGGTGCCGAGGGGATTCGCGCGGCATCGGACCGGGCGGCGGAAGGCCTCAATCCGCCCCAGGATCTCAACGGCTCACCCGACTACCGGCGGCACCTCGCGACGGTGCTGACCCGGCGAGCGCTGGAGCAAGTCACTGGACAAACGGGGCGGATCGCGTAGCTGATCACGAAGAGAGCTGAGAGCCGTGCTCTCGGCTCTCTGCTTCAATGAAGGCGATGGATGATCTCCCGTTTGCGTCGATAGACGCCCTTGAATCCGCGCTCAAGGATCATCGCTACGTGGCCGGCCGTAACCTCGCCACTACGATCTATCTCGGGCTGAAGCTCGACAAGCCGATGCTCCTGGAGGGCGAGGCCGGCGTGGGCAAGACCGAGGTCGGCAAGGTGCTGGCCGAGTTGCTCGGTGCCCCGCTGATCCGGTTGCAGTGCTACGAGGGCATCGACATCAACAACGCCGTCTACGAGTGGGCCTACGCCCGGCAGCTCCTCCACATTCGGATGCTGGAGACGGCCGGCGAGAGCCGGGACTCGATGGAGCGCGAAATCTTCAGTCCGCGATTCCTCGTCAAGCGCCCGCTGCTTCAGGCCCTCGAAAGCGACGGCGAACGACCGCCGGTGCTGCTGATCGACGAGATCGACCGCTCGGACGATGAGTTCGAAGCCTTCCTGCTCGAGATGCTGTCCGATTATCAGATCTCGATTCCTGAAATCGGCACCATCAAGGCGACCCGCCCGCCGGTCGTGGTGATCACCTCCAACCGGACGCGGGAGATCCATGATGCGCTCAAGCGCCGCTGCCTCTACTTCTGGATCGATTACCCGAGCGTCGAGACCGAGGCCGCGATCGTCGCGGCACGCATCCCCGGCGTCCCGCCGAAGCTAGCCGCCCAGGTTACTCGGTTCATTGGTGCCGTGCGGCGGCTCGACCTTTACAAGCTCCCCGGCATCGCTGAAACGCTGGATTGGACGCGTGCGTTGATCGCGCTCGGCGAGAATGAGCTGAGCGACGACGCGGTTGACCTGACGCTGGGCTCGATCGTCAAATACCAGGAGGACCTGGAGCGCCTTCGCGGCGAGCGCGCCCGGCAGATGGTGGCCGCTGCCGCCAATGCCTGACAGCCGCGACGTTCTAACCAGGAACTGGCTCCGGTTCGGTGCCATCCTCCGGGCACTGGGCTTCGATGCCGGGCCGGCCAGAATGCTCCCCTTCCTGAGCGCGCTGACCATGATCGACATGAGCCGCGGCGACGACCTGCGCGCCGCCGTCCACGCACACTTTGCGCGGCGCCGGGACGATCGAGGCCTGCTCGACCAGGCGCTGATGTTCTTTCTGATCGCGCCGGCCGGAGCGCGCGAGCCTGCCTCGGCACAGGCGATGAGCCCGGAGGATCGGCTCGCGCGGGCGACCCGGCAGCTTCGGATCCTGAACGATGGGGTGGAGGCCGATGATGCGAGCCCGTTGGAGATGGCGACCTACTCGGCGGTCGAGATCCTCCGCCACAAGGACTTCGAGTCGTTGACCGCGGAGGAGATGCGCGAGGTGCGGCGGCTGATCGCCTCGATGCGGATTCCGGCGGCGCGCCGCCGGTCGCGACGGTACCGTCGCGGAGGATCCGGCCGCATCGACCTGCGGCGCCTCCTGCGCACCAGCCTGCGCTTCGACGGGGAGCCGATGCTGCTCGCCTGGCGTTCGCCCCGGATCAAGCCGCGACCGCTCGTTCTGCTCTGCGACATCAGCGGTTCGATGGAGCGATACACCCGCGTCCTGCTCAGTTTTGCCTACGCGGCCGAGCACGGGGCCGAGCGGGTTGAGGCATTCGTCTTCGCCACTCGATTGACCCGCATCACCCGCCAGCTCCAGGGTCACGATCCGGATGCCGCTCTCGACAGGGTGCTGCAGAGCGCCGATGATTGGTCGGGAGGGACCAGGATCGGGGAGGCGATCAAGACCTTCAACCGCCGATTCGCGCGCCGCGTGCTGGGCCACGGGGCGACCGTGGTGGTGATCAGCGACGGTTGGGACCGGGGGGACCCCGCGGAATTGCGGGCCGCCGTGGCGCGATTGCAACGGGCCTGCCACCGCCTGATCTGGATGAGCCCCTTGCTTGGCATCCCGGACTACGAGCCGCTGACGGTGGGCCTGCAGGCGGCTCTCCCATACGTCGACGACTTCGTCCCGGCGCACAACCTGGCGAGCCTCGAAGCGCTCGGACGTCTGCTCCTCGAGGTAAACGGGCGCCGCGCCGTCCGACGCCAGGCGCCGACCACGGCTTCGGCGTAGAAGAGACGATTCAGCCGCACTACACTCAGAACATGCGCGACGTTCTTCCCGACGTCAAGGCGTGGCTGCAGGACCGGGAAGCGATCGCGCTCGCGACCGTGGTCAGCACCTGGGGCAGCGCGCCGCGCCCGGCGGGATCGCGGATGGCGGTCAGCCGCTCCGGGCGCCTCGCCGGCTCGGTCAGCGGCGGCTGCCTCGAGGCCGAGGTGTTCGAGCACGCCCAGGCCGTGATCAAGGGTGGCCCCGCGCAGCTCTACCACTATGGGGTGAGCGACGATCTCGCCTGGACGGTCGGCTTGAGCTGCGGAGGCGAGGTCGATATCCTGGTCGAGCCGCTGAGCGATGTCCATCGCTCGCTGATCGACGCGCTCGATGCCGAGCGACCTGTGGTGCTGGCCAGCGCCCTTACCGACGCCGTCGGAGCGCGACGACTGCTGGAGGCGACCGAACCGGAGGCCCCGCCGCTGCTCGATCGCGCGACACCCGAACGCCGCGAGGCATGGTTCTTCGAGCCATTCCCGCGACCGGCCGAGCTGCTGATCCTGGGCGGGGCGCACGTGGCGATCCCACTGTCCAGATTTGCCCATGACCTGGGGTTTCGGGTCACCGTGGTCGATGCCCGGTCGACGTTCGCGGACCCGGGACGATTCCCGGCGGCGGACCGCGTGGTCCATGGCTGGCCCGATGAGGTGCTGGCCCGCACGACGATCGACCAGTCCTCCTATGTCGTCGTCCTCACCCATGACCCGAAGTTCGACGACCCAACGATCAGGGCCGCACTGAAGGGCAATGCCCGCTACATCGGCGCCATCGGCAGCCGCAAGACCCATCGAGCGCGGGTCGAGCGGTTGCTCGCGCTCGGTGTGTCGCAATCGGAATTGGATCGGGTCCACGCCCCGATCGGCCTCGACCTCGGTGGCCAGACCGCCGAAGAGACCGCCCTGGCAATTCTTGCGGAGATCGTGGCCGTCCGGCACCAGCGCGCCGGCCGCGCCCTGAGTGGAGCCGCACCGATCGCGTGACCCCGGAGGCCCTCGCGAGCGACGAGCTCAGCGCCGATCGGATCGACGGGGCAGTCCTGCTGGAGACGCTGCTGAACCCCGACGACCAGCATCGCGTCTTGCTCCCGAAAGGACGAATTCTTCGGCGGAGTGACTATCCGCTCATCGCCACGGCCCACCTGACCGAGTTGCACCTCGCGCGGATGGACCCGGGCGACATCCATGAGGATGCCGCCGCGCAACGGCTGGCTCAAATCGTCGCCGGCCCGGGCATCGCGGTTCATGGACCGGTCGAGAGCCAGATGCGACTGGCCGCGGCCCTGAACGGGATCTTCACCGTGGACGTACCGCGCCTTTTGGCCCTCAACAGCGTCGCGGACATCTCCGTCTTCACCCTCTTCGACGGCCAGCTGGTGTCCAAGGGCAAAACCGTGGCCGGCGTCAAGGTCACGCCATTCGTCGTCGCCGAGCAACGCCTGCGCGAGGCCGAGGACGTGATTGCGGGACGGCCGGTTCTGCAGGTCAGGGCGTTCAAGGCGATGCGGGTGGGCGTCCTGGTCCGGGAGCGACTGGATTTGCCCGCCCGCGAGAAATTCCAGGCGTCGATCGAAGTCAAGGTGGCCTGGTTCGGCTCGACCCTGGTGGCCATCCGGTACGTGGCCGACGACGTCGACGCGGTGGCGGCCGCGCTCGAGGAGCTGGTCGGACGAGCGGACCTGATCCTGACTGCGGGCGCCAACGCGACTGACCCGCTCGATCCCACGCTCGTGGCCCTGGCGCGACTGGGCGCCGTGATGGAAAAACAGGGCGCCCCGGCCCATCCGGGCAGTGCGGTCTGGCTCGCCTACCTGAATGACCGGCCCGTGTTCGGGGTGGCGGCCTGTGGCATGTTCTCGCGAGCAACGGTGCTGGATTTGATCCTTCCGCGGCTCTTCACCGGCGCCCGCGTGGGAGCCGCCGACTTCAACGGACTGGGCCACGGAGGGCTGCTGTCGCGCGACATGAGTTTCCGTTTTCCTGCCTACGGGGCATTCGATACGCTGGAGTCATGATCCTCAAGAATCGCTTCGCCGTCGACGCTCCCCTGGAGGCGGTATGGCGCCATCTCCTCGATCTGCCGAAGGTCGCGAGCTGCGTCCCGGGCGCGCAGCTGACAAAGGTGATCGACGAGCACACCTACGAGGGCAAGATCGGGATCAAGCTCGGGCCGATCGACGTCGGCTACCAGGGACGCGTAACGCTCGAAGAGGTCGATGAGGTGGCCCACCGGGTCCGACTCAAGGCCGAGGGAAATGAATCTCGCGGCCGAGGGGGCGCCTTTGCCACCATGACGGGCCAGCTGGCCACCGAGCAGGGGCGGACGCTCGTCATGATGGAGTCCGATGTGGCCGTTACCGGCCTCGTCGCCCAGTTCGGGCGCTCCGCGATCATGCAGGAAGTATCCACGCGGATGGCCGACCGCTTTGCGAAGTGCCTCGAGCAGGCCCTCAAGGCAGAAACGATCGCCGGCTGATCCCCGTCAGGTAAGGCCGCTGATAACGCCGTTTGCATCGATGTCGATGCGCGTGTAAGCCGGCTCCTTGCCCAGGCCGGGCATCAGCTGGATGTCGCCCGCCAGCGCGACGATGAAGCCGGCGCCCGCCGAGGGATACACATTTCGCACCGGGAGGGTGAAGCCGCGCGGGCGGCCCTTGAGACTCGGGTCGTGCGACAAGGACAGGTGAGTTTTCGACATGCAGACCGGCAGGGTTCCCATGCCGCGTTCGGTGAGCCAGTCGATCCGCTTCTGGCACTCGGGCAGGAACTCCACGCCGTCCGCGCCGTAGAGGCGCCGGGCCACGGTCTCGATCTGCTCGCGTATCGGTGTCCCAGCTGGGTAGAGCGGCGCAAAGTGGCTGCCGCTGTTCGCGGCGGTCTGCACCGCCCTGGCCAGCTCCACGCTCCCTTCGCCGCCACGTGTGAAGCCATCGTTGACGACCGCAGCGTCGGCGCCATATTCCCGAGCCATCGTCTTGACGAGGTCCAACTCGCGATCAGTATCGGTCGGAAACCGGTTGATGCCGACCACGCACCGCATCCCGAACGCCTTGACGATGTCGACGTGCGCAGCGAGGTTCTCCATCCCCTTTTGAAGCGCCTCGACGTTCTCTTCGCCAAGTTTCGCCAGCGGCACGCCTCCATGGGACTTCAGCGCCCGAACGGTCGCGACTACCAGCGCCGCGGCCGGCCGCAGGTTGCCGTAACGCGCGACGATGTGGGCGAATTTCTCAAGCCCTAAGTCCGCTCCGAAGCCGGCTTCCGTGACGACAATGTCGGCGAGCTTTAGAGCGATCTGGTCGGCGAGAAGCGAGTTGTTGCCGTGGGCGATGTTGCCGAACGGGCCGGCGTGGATCAGCGCCGGCTGACCCTCCATCGTCTGCACCAGGTTGGGCAGCAGCGCATCCTTCATCAGCACGGTCATCGCACCCGTGACCCGCAGGTCCTCCGCCGTCACGAAGCTGCCGTCCTTGCGCTGGGTCACGATGATGCGCGCGATTCGCGCCCGGAGATCGCCCATGTCACTGGCGAGAGCCAGGATGGCCATGAGCTCGGATGCGGCGGCGATGATGAAGCTCGACTCCCGCGGAACCCCGTGCTCGACACCACCGAGCCCGGTCACGATGTGTCGAAGGGCACGATCGTTGACATCGAGCGTTCGCGGCCAGGTGATGAAGCTGGGGCCGGCCTGCAGTTGCCCGTGGAAAATCGCCGAGTCGATCACCGCGGCGAGCAAATTATGCGCGGCCTCGACGGCATGGAAGTCGCCGTTGAAATGGAGGTTGATCTCCTCCATCGGAACGACCTGCGCCTTTCCACCGCCCGTGCCTCCACCCTTGATGCCGAAGAGGGGCCCGGTGGACGGCTGCCGGAGGCAAAGGGCCACCTTCGCGCCGATCCGACCGAGGCCCTGGGTCAGGCTGATGGCACTCGTGGTCTTCCCCTCGCCGGCGCGCGTAGGGGTGATTGCCGTGACGACCACGAGCTTGCCCTCCGGCCGGTCACGGACACGATCGAGCGCGTCGAGGCTGATCTTCGCCTTGTATGGACCGTAGGAAATGATCTCGGACTCCAGCAGGCCGAGTTCGCGACCAACATCCATGATCGGGCGCAACCCATTGGCACGGTTCCGGTCGGGTGCGATCGCAGCCTGGCTCACTGGTTTACCACCTCCACAAGTGCCGGGTTTGTCCGCAGCAGGTCTAGGCGCCTCAAGGGTTCATCAGCTTCGCTCGCGGGTTCGCGCTGTCGAGCTCGCTGACCACGGTGTCGGCGACGTCGCCAGCCGAGCCGGGGCGCTCGACCTCCGGACCCCAGTGCCAGGCCTCCAGGTAGCTGTCCATATCCGTCGACCCTTCCTTCATGGAGTAGGCATCGATCGCGGCCTGGAATCGATCAGGCAACATGCGCTTGACCTGTCCCTGGTTGTCCCACGCCTTGATCTGGGCGGGGATGTGCTTCCAGTACATGATTTGATAGCGCGCCATCATGCCGCCTCCACCAGCGCACGCAGCCGGGTTTCCAGCTCCCCCAAGCCGACGTGGCGAACTTCGAGAGGCAGGCTGAGGAACTCACCGATTTCACGCGCCTTGTCGACGAGCGCGTCATCCGGGAACTGTGCCAGGTAGAGAAGATCGGTGTAGTTCTTGAAATACACGGGCTTCAGCTCCGGGTATCGATCGATCCCCAGCCCACGAACCACCGCCCGTTCGAAATTTCGCACCAGCCAATCGGTCAGGAAGAATGTCGCTGGGCGCTCGTCGGCAATCCGCGCAAAGTCCTCGCCCGCGAACATCTCGTAACAGTGGGGACCCTGGAGGCGAACCGCGCCATAGCGCTGAAGCACCGGCTCGAGCGATCCCGCCGTGCCGCAATCGCCATAGACGACCACGACCTGGCGGTAGCGGGGGGCGATCGCCGCCAGCTTGGCCTCGACCGCCTCGACGATCTTCTTTGGATAGAAGTGATGCATAGCCGGGACGCCGTAGACATCAACGTCCCATCCCTCCCGGTCGACCACGGACTTGACCTCTTTGCCGAGCGCCCCGCAAATGAGCAATGCGACCTTTTTCATCGCAGGGACTCGAGCTCGGCGAACTGCAGCACGGACACGAAGGAGTCATTGAAATCCGAGCGCCCGGAGAGCTCCACATACTCGATCTTGTCGGGAAGCTCGAACGCAACTTGCCGCTCACGGAACGAGAGGAGGCACATCTTGGCGCCTTCGCCGGCCGTGTTTCCGACGGAGAGGATTCGGTCGACCTCGACGGGCGGCACCAGGCCGATGATCCGCGTGCTCTCCGGGTTGAGGTAGGACCCGAAAGAGCCCCCGAGGAGCACCTCGTCGAGCTCAGCCGTCTTCACACCCATGACATCCATCAGGACCTTGATGCCGGTCGCGATCGACCCTTTCCCGAACTGCAACTCGCGGACGTCTTTCTGGCTCAGGTAGACATCCTCGGCAAGGAGGAAAGCCCGCACGCCGTCGACTGTAATGAGTCGATCTGAGAGTGGGTGCTCGGGCGCCTCTTCACGACTCCGCATTCGCCCGGACGGATCCAGCAATCCGACCAGGCGCAGCTGGGCAACCGCATCGACCAGCCCTGAGCCGCAAATCCCTCTTGGGGCGACATCGCCTCCGATGACCTGCAACTCGACATGATCGCCGAGCGTAACGCCTTCGATCGCCCCGTCGGTCGCTCGCATGCCGCACCGGATCTGGCTGCCTTCGAAGGCCGGCCCGGCCGGCGCCGCGGTGCACAGCACCCGTTTAGCCGATCCGAGGACAATCTCGCCGTTGGTACCGACATCAACGAAGACGCGCAGCTTGTCTTCCCGGGCAAGTCCCGTCGCGATCACGCCCGCGACGATGTCGGCGCCCACGTAAGCGCCGATCACGGGCAAGGTCTGAACGAACCCTCCGGGATGAATCTCGAGTCCGACCTCGCGCGCGTGAAGGTAGAGGGGATCCCGGAAGACCGGGGCAAAGGGCATCATCGAGAGCGCGGTCGCGTCGATTCCCAGCAGCAGGTGGAGCATGGTCGCGTTGCCGACCACGACCGCCTCGTAAACGCGTTCACGCGGCACTTCGGCCGCCTCGTAGAGGTCCGCCAGCAGCTGATTCATGGTCCGCAGGATGGCCGTGCGAAGCTCCTCCCGCTCGGCCGCGCCCTGCATCCCGTGACTGATCCGCGAGATGACGTCGGCACCAAACGGCGCCTGACCATTGAGGGCTGAGCGCACGGCCTCCGCCATTCCGGTGCGCAGATTCATCAGGGTGCCGACGACTGTCGTCGTACCCAGGTCGAAGGCCACCCCGTAGCTCTCCTCGCGCGTATCGCCCTTCTCGACCGCGATCAACTGGTCCCCGCCGAGTACCGCTGTGACCCGGAACTCAGCCTCGCGCAATAGCGCCGGCATGGAACGCAGCACGTGCAGGTCGGCCTTCATGTCATGTCCCTCAGCCGTCATAGCGTCGCGCAAGCGCTCGATGTCGCTCCGCTGATCTTCCAGGGTTGGCTCGGCAAGGTCGACGTACACCTTCCGCACGTTGGGGTCGAGGATGACCAGCCGGTTGACGCCCATGGTGGCCGCCTTCGGCGTGCGCGCCAGCTGCGGAACGGTCACCACCGTGTCCTCATAAACCCGCGCCTGGCAGGACAGGCGCCAGCCGGCCTCGAGCTCCCGCGACTCGAGCTGTTTCTGGTCGGCCGTGCTCACCGTCGATGGGCCCTCGTTGATCTGCACCTTGCATTTGCCACAGGTCCCCCGGCCACCACAGGTGGAGTCGATCGGCAGCCCGATCCAGTGGGCGGCGCTGAACAGGGTAGTTCCGGGCGGCACGCGAGTGGACTTGTCGAAGGGCCGATAGGTCACCTCGAGCTTCTTCTGGATCACGAGGCCGAGGCCACCGCCTTCTTCTGCGCCGCCCGGAAGTCCGCAATCCAGGCCGTTGCGTACTCGTCGTGGCCGAGGAGGAGGTTCGAGGCGAGGACGGCCTTGCGGACTTCGGGGATGAGCGGATTGGTGATCGCGCAGGTGAGCCCCGCGTGCATCGCGACCGGGATGAACGCGGCGTTGACGATCGGCCGGTCAGGGAGGCCGAAGGAGACGTTCGAAGCTCCACAGGTCATGTTGTTTCCCAACTGCGTCTTGATCAGCAGCATCGTCTCGAGCGTGATGATCCCCGCCTGGGGATCGGCGGCCACGGTCATCGCGATCGGGTCGATGACGACGTCCTCCTGGGGAATGCCGTAGTAGCGCGCGCGCTCGATGATCTTGCGCGCAATCTCGACTCGTTCCTGCGGCACCATCGTGATGCCGGTTTCGTCGTTGGCCATTCCGATCACGGCGGCGCCGTACTTCTTGACGACCGGCAGGATCCGATCCAGTCGCTCGTCCTCGGCCGTCACCGAGTTCACAAGCGCTTTTCCCTCGTAGACCTGCAGCGCCGCCTCGAGCGCCTCGATCACGGATGAGTCGATGCAGATGGGAACGTCAGTCACCTCGTTGACGGCGCGAATGGTGGCGACGAGAAGCGCCGGCTCGTCGATGCCGGGCACGCCCGCATTGACGTCGAGCATCTGGGCGCCGGCCTCAACCTGGGCGACCGCGTCCGCCTTGACCCGATCCATGCGACCAGCGACCATCTCGGCGCCGAGAACCTTACGGCCGGTCGGGTTGATCCGCTCGCCAATCATGACGAAGGGCCGGCCACCGGAGATGACGACTTCCTTAGAGCGCGAACGCACGCGCGTGTCCATCAGAGGGCTTCCCCGACCGTCGCCAGCGGGCTCAGCGTCGGCCGCGGGAGGAGTCCCGCCTGCTGCGCCACGCGAACAACCCCCTCCTCCCACTTGATCCCGATCAGGTGGACGCCCGCGACACCGGGGATGGTACGAAGCGCGGACACGATTTCCACGGCGATGGCGATGCCCTCCTCCGCCTGCCGCGCCGGCGCGATCTGCTCAAGGCGCGCCACCAGCGCATCCGGGACGTGCAGGCCGGGCACCTTCTCCTTCATGAAGCGCGCCCCGCGGGCGGATCGCGGAATTCCGACCGATGCGATGATGAAGACCTTTTCCAGCAATCCGAGGTCGCGCACCTGGCTCATGAACCGGGTGAAACGATCGATATCGAAAACCAGCTGTGTCTGGATGAAATCTGCGCCCGCGGCAACCTTCTTTTGCAGTCGTAGCGGACGGAAATCCAGAGGCGGAGCAAAGGGATTTTCCACCGCGCCGATGAACAGGGACGGCGAGCCCTCGAGGCGGCGGCCGCTCAGGTAGACACTGCGATCCCGCATGCCCTTTGCGACTTCGATCAGCTGCAAGGAGTCGATGTCGTGGATACGGAGGGCCTCTGGATGATCGCCAGCCGTTACATCGTCTCCGCTCATGAGCACGACGTTCCTGACTCCGAGCGCGGCCGCCCCGAGCAGGTCCGCCTGGAGCGCGAGGCGATTCCGATCGCGCGTGGTCATCTGCATGATCGGTTCGACGCCCTGTTCGACCAGCAGGTGGGCCGCCGCCAGGGCTGAGAGGTGCACGTGGGCGCTCGTGTTGTCCGTGCAGTTGACCGCATCGACCGCGGCCCGCAGGACCGCCGCCCGCCGTCCGATCGCCACCGGATCCGGGCTGTCGCTGGAGGTCAGCTCGGCGGTCACGACGAACCGACCGTCGTGGAGCAGGCGGGCCAGGCGGCTAAGCGTGCTGGTCGCCGTCATGCGCATCCCACCCGGCCGGCGCGTGCCGATCGCGGCCGGTCAGCAGATTGATCCAGGACGACGTCCCCTGCAGCCGCCAGTCGACCGGCTTCTCGAGGCGGTGAATGTGGTCGCGATAGAGCGGAATCTGGCGCGAGCGCTCCCACGCCTCCACCCAGACGCAGGCTCGATCTGGATACACCTCGCAATTGCCGTCGGCCCGTACGCCACCGCAGGGTCCGTTACGGAGGTTCTTCGGACACCGCATCGGACAGCTCAGCCCGGTCGAGTGAAGGATGCACTGGCCGCACATCTTGCAACCCCAGACTGCTTCCTTGAGTGGCTTCTCGACCGCGATGACGACCTGCTCGAGTGTCGGCACCGGCCTACCCCTTCTTCAGCGTCTTGTCGATCAACTCAACGGCTTGTTTAAGCGCCTCGTTTTCCGCGGCCTGGGCGGCGCCCACGATCTGCTTTGCCATCCTGGTCGCGATGGACGCGTCTGGCGCGTAATGGTCGGCTCCCGCGAGCTTTGCGTAGTCCTCGGTAACCGGCGCGCCACCGACCATGACCGCGACCTTGTCGCGCAGGCCGGCCTTCTTCAGCGCCTCGATATTGACCTTGAACATTGGCATCGTGGTGGTAAGAAAGGCCGAGAAGCCGACGATGTGCGGCTCATTGACTCGAACCGCCTCGACGAACTTTTCTGGCGGACAGTTGACGCCGAGGTCCACCACCTCGAAGCCGGCGCCCTCGAGCATGATGATGACAAGGTTCTTGCCGATGTCGTGGATGTCGCCCTTGACTGTCCCGATCACGTACTTACCGATCGGCTTGGCGCCCGTCTCCGCGATCAGTGGCCGCAGGATCACGAGCGCGCCCTGCATCGCCCGGGCCGCGATCAGCATCTCCGGGACGAAGAAATCGCCTTTCTCGAATCGCCTCCCGACTTCCTCCAGCGATGGGATCAGCGCCTTGAAGAGGATCTCCATCGGGTCCATCCCGAGCTTGAGCCCCTCTTCCGTCAGCGCCTTCACCTCCGGTGCATGCCCATTCAGCGTGTGGTCGAACAGTTGCTGCCGAATCTCTTCTTCGCGACTCATACCTCGCCTCCTCTCGGGATGTAGCCCATCCGCCGTGAGATCGCCTCGCCGGCCTCCTTTGTCATCTCACCCAGGTCAGCTAGCCGCTGCGGGGTGACGCGATACGAGGGACCGGCGACGCTGATGGCGGCGTGCACAGATCCATCGGTGCCGCGCACCGGCGCCGCGGCGGCGTTCAAACCGATCTCGAGCTCTTCGAGCGTGAAGGCCCAGCCCTCGTCCCTGACGCGCGCCAATTGCTTCTCAAGCGTCTTGAGGTCGGTGATGGTCCGCGGCGTGAACCGGTGCAGGGGCTGCTCCAGCAGTCGCTGGCGTTCGGTGTCCGGCAGGAAGGCGAGCAGCACTTTGCCACTCGAGGTGCAGTGCAACGGCGTTTGTTTGCCCACCCAGTTGACGTTGACGACGAGATTGGGAGCCGCGATCTGGTCGATGTTGATCACCTGATCGCCCTGGAGGATGGCGAGGTTGACCGTTTCCGACGTCCGGGCGGCGAGTTCCTCCAGGACCGGTCGAGACGCCCGCGCGAGGTCGATCTCGCCGACGACGGAGGAGGCAAGCCTGACGAGTCCGTACCCGAGGCGGTATTTCTCGGTGGCCGGGTTCTGCTCGACCAGCCCGTGCTCCTGCAGCGTCGAGAGCAGCCGGAAGGCCGTCGACTTGTGGACCTCGAGCCGGCGGGCCAGGTCGGTGACTCGCATCTCCGGCTCAGCGCCGAGCAACTTAAGGATCTCCAGCGCCCGATCAAGCGACTGCACTTTGTTGCGCATTGCAAAACTGGTGCTCATGGCACAACAAATATACGCCAGCAACGGTCTGGCTGCAACTCGCGGCGGGAAGCCTGCGTAAGATTCAGGTTGTTGAACGCGGAGGCTCCCACCTACGAGGACATCGCGGAGTGGTACGACGCGTTTACCCGCTCCAGCCCCTTTAACGGCGTCGCCCTGAGATCAACGTTGCGCCTCCTGGCCGACGTTCGCGACCGCTCGGTCCTGGACCTCGCCACCGGAACCGGCCATTCGGCACGGGGGCTGGCACTGAGTGGCGCGATGGTGACCGCGATCGACATCAGTGAAACGATGCTGGCCATCGCGCGGCGTCACGAGGCAAGGAACCCTCTCGGCATTACCTATCTCAACGCCGACGCGAGGGCGCTCGAGCCATTCGTTGATGGCTCGTTTGACGGCGTGCTCGCCAGCCTGTGCCTGACCGATATTGAGGAGCTTGATCGAGTATTCAGTGCGGTTCACCGCGTCTTGCGGTCGACGGGCTGGTTCGCCTGGTCAGTTCCGCATCCGTGCTTTACGCCGCCGGGCGCGGAGTTCGCGAGAACCGTGTCCGGCCGCCCGGCCAAGCTGGTCACCGGCTACTTCGAGGAGGGTTTCTGGCGCTCCGACGACCTCGAGGGAGTTCGGCGCGTCGGTGCCTATCACCGCACGGTGTCCACCTACCTGAATGCGTTCATTCAATCCGGATTTACCCTGCAGCGCCTGGCGGAGCCGTCAGTCACGGCTACCGGAGACCGGGCGAGCTACGGCGAGGTCGCTGCCTTCCTGGTGGGGGTTGTTTCCAAGCCATAACCTTTGCCGACACGATCTGAATCAAGCGAAAGCGGGTAGATTTACGGGATGGAGCAGCAGGTACGCGCTGCGCTCGCGCGGGGCGGGGTGATTGACATCACGACTACCGGGCGCAAGACGGGTGAGCCGCGCCGCATCGAAATCG
>JALZAV010000064.1 GCA_030948145.1 Candidatus Dormiibacterota bacterium | reverse complement strand
TAGCATGGTGCGTTGGTTTTTGTGATATCGCCGGTATCACATCGTAGGGGCCGGCCGGGAGTCAGGCGACGGCTGGCTCGAGCGCCTCGGTAACCCTGGCCGGTGCGGGAGCAAGCGCCCTGACCAGTAGTCGGGCCCCGCGAAACGACAGATCGAGCCCGGCATGGAGGAAGACGGCGCTCACGCAACAGACGCTGTAGAGGAAGACCTCGGGGATCCGGGCGACCAGGAACGGGACGCCCGCCGCCAGGCCGCCGATCAGCAACCCGACGGCGAATAGCGCGGCCAGCAACTCGACAGCTCTGACCTCGATCCAGCCAAGCACGCTCATGATTGCTGGAATGTGTATAGGGCAACTGTCAAGAAAAGTCAACACAAAGGCAGATTTCGTTAAAAACGGCGTCCGGCCGCCGCCAGTGGCGCCGAAATCGGGGCGTCTGGAGGATCATGTCGACATCCCCCGCATCGACGCCGCCCTGCGACGGAAGATCTCCCGGGCCCGGGTTGGGCACTTCGCGACCTCCGACGGATCGGAGCCGGCCCTGGTCCCGGTTTGTTTCGTCCTGGTCGGTTCGACGATCTATCACGCCATCGACGCCAAGCCGAAAGTGGCCGAGCCGCTTCGCCTGCGTCGAGTTCGCAACCTGCTGGCCAACCCCAGCGCGGTTCTGCTGGTCGATCACTACGACGAGGACTGGCTTCGACTCTGGTGGGTGCTGCTGCGAGGTCGTTCGAGACTGTTGCGCGAGGGAGCGGAGCCCCGGCGGGCGGTGGCGGCGCTGCGGCGGAAGTATCCGCAATACCGGGAGAGATGGCCGCTCGAGCGCGCTGCGCCGGTTATCGCGCTAGATGTAGTGAGCCTGCGGCATTGGCGGTCCAGCTCACCCGGCCGCCGCCGCGCGCTCCGGCCGGATCAGCGGGCATGAAGGTCCGGATCGAAACAACGCCGGCCGGCCCGTACCGGTCGGCAAAGCTGACGCTGTCGGCGAACCAGGGATCATTGGCGGTCAGACCGCCCTCGGTTGAATACCCGGTCAGCAGAACGAAGTGCTGGTTGCCGTAAAGGCTGACCTCCGCAACGACCGGGCGACCCGCGTCGAGTTCGTTGTGGATCACATCCAGGTCGGGCCCGAGCCAGCCGGAAAAGGTCACGCGGCCGCCGGTGTAGGCCGTGATCGAATCCCAGATCAACTGGTCGCCGAACGCATAGCCGCCGTTGGCGCTTAGCCAGCTGTTGATCGCCCCCGGATCGGTATTGATCCCGTAGTAGCGGAGCATCATGGTCACCGACGTGATGGCGCAGCCTGCCGAGGCGACGGTATCGGTCGTTCCGGAGCCGAGCGGCGCGCCGCCCCAGGCTCCATCCTGCTGAGCCATGATGGTGACGTTCATGCTGCCATCGGCGGACGCCGCCAGCTGGCCACCAATGAGTGCGGTCAGGGCCAGCGAGCCGGCGATCAACAGCCGGCGGAATTGGACTGTGCGAGCAATCGATTGGACAGGCAGCAAAACCCGGCCATCTTCACCGGTTCAAGTGGCGCGAACAATCGATCGCGCTGGGTCAAGGTCGGCCCCGCTTTGGGGGCACAAGGGTCCCCAGGCGCTGTGCCATAAAGGTCGCCTCGGCCAGGCGGCGCTCAGGCCGATGTAACGACTTCTGGACTGAAAGTGATGCGCGAATAGGCCAGATATGAAGGTCTCCGAAAGGCGCGGGCCAAAAGGGCCCTGTGCCGATGGGGCATTTCCGATGCTCAAGCCTCGTCCCGGCACCCTATGGCGCTGCGCGAGTGCAAGGGGGCACCCAGGCCCGGAAGGGGTTGTTACCGAACCGTTACGCCGGATCGAGGCTCCGGTCAGGCGGCTTGCTTGCGGGGGGCGGCCGCCCGGACGCGGGCCCGCTCGATGCGCTTCTCTTTGGCGACGCGACCGCGGCGAAGGTGGGGCTTCATCCCCGATACAACTTCAAAGTGTCATGCGGCTTGCGTCACCTCAAGCCAGCGCGCACAACCGTTACGGCACTAGCCCGATTGCGTCCGCCGCCGTCCGGGGGTCAAGATGAAGGGGCATTGTTAACATTGGGCGCTGCATGAGCGCGACCATGACCGACACGGACTTCATCCAGCCCATCCGGGAGGAGCTGACCGAGTTCGAGGGCCGCCTCCATGCCACGGTGAAAGCTGACCTGGGGCCCCTGGCGGAGGCGATGGAGCAGGTCCTCGATGCGGGCGGAAAGCGTCTGCGGCCGGCGCTCGTCTTCCTGACCGCCAACCTGGGCCATCCGCGATCGATCGATGACGTGCACCGGGCCGCGATGGCGCTCGAATTCATTCATAACGCCACCCTGGTCCATGACGACCTCATCGATCGGGCGCCAACTCGGCGGGGCCTGCGCACGATTCACGAGACGCTCGGCCCGAACCCGGCGATCATCATCGGCGACTACTATTTCGCGAAAGGGGCCAACCTGATGTCGCAGATTGGCATCCCGAGCATCGACGCCCTGCTCTCGCAGACGGTGATGACGATCTGCTTTGGCGAGATGCTGCAGCTCACCAGCCAGCGGCGCTACGACCAATCGGTCGAGGAGTACTACGAGAAGATCGAACGCAAGACCGCGGCCCTGCTGGCAGCGTCGACGTTTTGTGGTGCGACGCTCGGCAGCCTGTCACCCTCGCAGGTCGAGGCGATGCGGCGCTTCGGACACAACCTCGGGATGTCGTTCCAGATCGCGGACGACGTGCTCGACTACCTGGCGACCGAGGACGAGGTGGGCAAGCCGGTCGGCAACGACCTCAAGCAGGGCACGGTGACGCTTCCGCTGATGCTCGCCCTGGAAGACCCCGCGGTTAAGGGTGAGCTCACACGGATCCTGGCCCGTCCGGTGCTCACGGACACGGACTACGCCGATGTGGTCATGGTGGTCCGGCGGTCGAACGGCATCGAGGAATCCTACGAGCACGCGCTGCGCTTCGGGCAGAAGGCACGGGCAGAGCTGGCCGGGGTGCCGCCCTCGCTCTATCGCGCCGCGCTCGAAACCCTGACCTCCTACGTCGTCAGCCGCCGCAGCTGAGCCGAGGCGACGACACCGGTGAGGTTCAGGGTGGCAACCCGGGGCAGCAGGCTCGCCATGGCGCAGTCGCGCCTGGCGGTCGAGGCGCTCGGGCATCGATATCCAGAGCATGACTTCCGGCTGGAGCCGATCGCGACGCAGGGAGACCGCCGCCAGTCCCTGGCGCTGACGAACGCGCCGCAGGAAGGCATCTTTGTCAAGGAGCTCGAGGGCGCTCTGCTGGAGGGCCGAGCCGAGCTGGCGGTGCACTCGCTCAAAGACCTGCCCACACGGGAGACATCCGGGTTGACGCTGGCCGCCTACCTATCGCGCGCCGATGCGCGCGACGTCCTTGTCAGCCGCGACGGGTCGCGATTGATGGCGCTTCCGCCCGGGGCGCGGGTCGGGACGGGCAGCCCGCGGCGCATGGCCCAGTTGCTGGCGGCCCGGGCCGACCTCCACCCGGTGCCGATCCGGGGCAACGTCGACACCCGGCTCGGCAAGGTGGCCGATGGGGTGGTCGACGCCGTCGTGCTCGCGGCGGCGGGGGTGGCACGCCTCGAACGAAGTCGCGAGGTACACGATGTGCTGCCCTTTGAAATGATGCTGCCGGCGCCGGGACAGGGTGCCCTGGTGGTGCAGGCGGTGGACGGCAGTGAGGCCGCGATGCTGGCGGCCGCGGTGGACGATCGGGCGACTCGCCGCGCGGTGGAGGCGGAGCGCGCGGTCCTGCGCGACCTCGGCGGGGGATGTCTGTCGGCGATCGGGGCCTACGGGGCGGTCGAGGGGAATGAGCTGCGCCTCCAGGCGGTCGTCCTCACGGAGGATGGTGCCCGCATGGTTCGGGCCGTCGCCGGTGGGGTCGATGACGGCGCGGTCGTTGCCGCGGTGGTCTCCCAGCTGCGTGCCCAGGGAGCGATCGCCCTGCTTGGCCGCGATGATTCGGAGAAGGAGCCCGCGCTTCGCGGCTTACGGGTGATGGTGACGCGTCCCGAGAGCCAGGCCGGCGAGTTGAGCCGGCTGCTGGCGGATCGCGGCGCGGACGTCGTTCGCTGCCCCGTGATTGTGATCGAACCTCTGCCCGTCGACCTCAGCCGGCTGCGGCTGCTCGACGGTTACGACTGGATCGCGTTCACGAGCGCGAACGGGGTGGAGCGGTTCTTCGAGCTACTGGCCGAGGCGGGGATGCGGACTCCAACCTCGACCCAGATAGCCGCGATCGGGCCGGAGACCGCGGCGCGACTCGAGCAGCGCGGGCTGCGCGTGGCGATCGTGCCGGATCGGTACCGGGCCGAGGACCTCGCGGCGGCGATGCCGACGGCTTTGATGGCCGGGGCGCGGGTGTTGCTCCCACGCGCGGCAGGCGCTCGCGACGTCCTGCCCGATCGCCTGAGGGCGCAGGGCGCGACGGTCACGGTCGTGGAGACCTATCGCGCCGTGCCGCCGCCGGGCCTGGCTTCGCGCCTGCCGGCGCTGCTGCCCGGAGTAGACATCGTGACATTGACGAGTTCATCGACCGTCCGGAATTTCGTGGCGGCGATTCCCCCGGGCACAATGCCGGCGGAGTGCCGGATCGCCTGTATCGGGCCGATCACCGCCCAGGCCGCCCGCGAGCTCGGACTGCGGGTTGATATCATCGCGCAGGAGTACACGGCGCGCGGGCTGGTCGATGCCCTGGTGCGCTCCCGACCCTCCATTCGAGCATGACCTTTCCCATAGAGCGGCCCCGGCGACTGCGATCGCGACCGGCACTGCGCCGGCTGGCGAGGGAGACGCGGCTTGGGCCGGAGAACCTGATCTATCCACTCTTTGTCCGCGAGGACATCGAGGAGGCGGCACCGCTCGACGCCATGCCTGGCATCTATCAGCACACGCTTGACTCGCTGACGCGTGAGGCCGAGGCGGCGATTGGCGTCGGCGTCCGGAGCTTCGTGCTGTTCGGCATTCCGGCTCGCAAGGACGCCCAGGGGTCGGCGGCGTGGGACGACAACGGCATCGTGCAGCGGGCGCTTCGTGGGCTGCGCGATGCCTTCGGGCCGGAGGTCCTGTTGATCGCCGACCTCTGCCTCTGTGAATACACCGATCACGGTCACTGCGGGGTTCTGGACGGCGAGTCGGTCGCCAACGATCCCACGCTCGCGCTCTATCAGCGGATCGCGCGCGCGCAGGCCGGCGCCGGCGCCGATGTGATCGCCCCCTCCGGCATGATGGATGGACAGGTTCGGGCGATCCGTGCGGCGCTCGATGAGGGCGGATTCGACGATCGCGCCATCCTCGCCTATTCCGCGAAGTATGCCTCGGCGTTATATGGGCCCTTCCGTGAGGCGGCGGGATCGTCGCCGCGACTCGGCGATCGTCGCGGTTATCAGATGGACCCTGGAAACGCCCGCGAGGCAGTTCGCGAGGCGCGCCTCGACATCGCTGAGGGCGCCGACATCGTCATGGTCAAGCCGGCGCTGTCCTGCCTGGATGTCATCCGCGCCGTTGCCGAATCGACCGACGTCCCGGTCGCCGCCTACAACGTCAGTGGCGAGTACGCCATGGTGAAAGCCGCCGCGGCGAACGGGTGGATCGACGAGCGGCGCGTCATCCGCGAAGTGCTGCTGGGGATCCGGCGCGCAGGCGCCCACATGATCCTTACCTATCACGCTCGTGAGGCCGCGAAAGAGATGCCGTGCTGGGAGGAACTCGGATGAGCCAGCGGCCGGCGCGACCGGTTCCGGTCATGCTGGCCACGCTCGCCGTCGTTCTTGTGGCTATACTCGGCTTCGGAATTTATGTGGCACGCACGGTCGGTGGGCCGACCAGCAGCACGACGGGCACAAGCCCTCCAGCCTCGGCCAGCGCGAGTACAAGCGTGAGCGCGGCCGCCCCGGGTGCGAGTTGTAGCGGTTTGCACTTCGGGCCGCAGCTGCAACCGACACCGGGCGATTCGGGCAAGCGAACGTTCAGCGCGCCGCCGGTGATTGGGATCAACACAACGCACCATTACCTGGTAACGATGAAGACGACCAAGGGGGACATCGCGCTCTGCCTCGATCCGCAGCTCGCTCCGCTGTCGGTCAATAACTTTGTGTTTCTGTCGCGAAACGGGTTCTACAACGGACTGACCTTCCACCGGATCGTTGCCGACTTCGTGATCCAGGGCGGTGACCCGAAGGGGACCGGGTCGGGCGACCCCGGCTACAAGTTCAACGACGAGCCGGTGAAGGGCCAGTACACGGCGGGCGCGGTGGCGATGGCCAACTCGGGGGCGAATACGAACGGCAGCCAGTTCTTTATCTGTACGGTAGACGACACGGCCAAGCTGCAGAAGAGCTACAACCTGTTCGGGTACGTTCAGACCGGCATGGACGTCGTCATCCAGATCTCGAAGGTCGCGGTCGACTCCGCGAGTCGTCCCCTTGCCCCAGTAATCATGACGACGGTGGTCGTCCAGGAGGAGATCAGCTAGAGGTGTCGCGACTCTCACAGGCACCTGGGGGAGCCACCAGCGAAGCGAGGCTATAATCAGGGGGCCGGAAGCGGCGAATCATGGGACCCTTCAATCACTGGCCAGCCTTGCTCATCGTCCTGGTTATCGTCCTGATCGTCTGGGGCCCCGGGAAGCTTCCCGAGATCGGGAGCGCGGTTGGGCGCGCCATGCACGAGTTCCGCAAGCAGTCCAGCGAATTCCAGGATGAGATCCGGCGGAGCGCGACCCCGGAGTCTCGGACCGAGACCTACCAGTCGACTCCCGTGACGCCAGCGCCGGCACCTCCGGCGACGGACGTCAAGCCGGCACCGCCCGCTGCTGACGCGAACCCGAGCGCGGCGCCCGACGTCAAGTCCTGACTCGCCCGCGCGGCGAGCCGGTAAGGAGCGCGATGGCCAAGCCTGAGCTGGTCCCTCCCGAAGACGAGCGGCGTATGACCGTGATGGAGCACCTGGAGGAGCTCCGGCGGGTGCTGATCATTTCCTTGATCGCCTGGGCCGTCGCGACGGTCATCGGCTTCATCATTTCGGGCTTCGTCCTTGGATTGGTGCTGGGACCCGTGAAATCGGTGATCGGACCCACAAAGCCCCTCTATTTCACCGGGCCGATCGACAAGTTCTTCCTCTACTTCAAGGTTGGCATCGCCACCGGCTTCATCATTGCGAGCCCAATCATCCTGTGGCAGGCCTGGACCTTCATTGCGCCCGGCCTGCGGCGCAACGAGCGGCGCTTTGCGTTCGGCTTCGTGGGCTCGGCAGTGCTGCTCTTTGCGATGGGGATCGGGTTTGCGTTTTTCGCCATGCCGATCGCCCTGCGGTTCCTCGTCAACTTTGGAACCAGCGACCTGCAGTACCTGCCGCTGGCGGATCGATATATCAACTTTGTCCTGATCCTGGTGGTCGTTTTCGGTATCACCTTCGAGCTACCGCTGGCGCTGACGATGATGGGCCTGGCGGGGATCGTCAGCGCCAAGTTCCTGTCGCGGAATCGGTTCAAGTTCTGGCTCGGGATCTTCGCCGGCGCGAACATGGTCACGCCTGGCGTCGACCCCTTTACGCCCGCGCTGCTGACAGTGCCCTTGATCATCCTGTTCGAGATCAGCATCCTGGTTATTCGCGCTCTGCGAAGATAGACGGCGTTGGCTCAAACACGACCTGACGGCCGCGCGCCCGACCAGTTGCGGCCGGTGACGATCGAAACCGGCGTCAACCTCTATGCGGAGGGCTCGGCCCTGATCCATATGGGCGATACGCGCGTGCTCTGTACGGCGTCCTGGGACGACAAGCCGCCGCCGCACAAGAAGGGGACCGGGGAAGGCTGGGTTACCGCTGAATACTCGATGCTGCCGCGTGCAACGCAGCAGCGAACGATGCGCGAGTCGCGCACCGGACGAGTCGACGGCCGCACGCAGGAGATTCAGCGATTGATCGGCCGCGCGCTGCGGGCGTCGATCGACATGCCGCTGATGGGGGAGAAGACGATCATGGTCGACTGCGACGTGCTGCAGGCGGACGGGGGAACACGCACGGCTTCGATCACCGGCGGTTTCGTGGCCCTCCACCTCGCGCTGCAGAAGGCAATGGAGCGCAAGCAGCTGCGGGTGTTGCCGATCCGGCATTTCGTGTCGGCGATCAGTGTCGGGATCGTGCAGGGGCAGCCCCGGCTGGATTTGAATTATCTGGAGGACTTCGCGGCACAGACGGATATGAACTGCGTGGTTGCGGAGGATGGCCGTTTCATCGAGATCCAGGGCACGGCCGAGCAGGAACCGTTC
Organism: Candidatus Dormiibacterota bacterium; assembly: GCA_030948145.1. Lineage (GTDB taxonomy): Bacteria > Chloroflexota > Dormibacteria > CF-121 > CF-121 > JALYYC01. The sequence continues at coordinate 3,972 of JALZAV010000064.1, read as the reverse complement.
GCCCGCGAGGAGATGGAGCATTTGTTGAAACTCGCCGTCAAGGGCACGCACGAACTGGTCGAGGCACAGAAGAAGGCGTTGAAGCTGCGCTGAGGCAACTGCTTCTCGCCACCAAGAATTCAGGGAAGCTGGCCGAACTACGGGCTCTGCTGGCGGACCTGCCGATGGAACTGCTGAGTCCGGCTGACGCCGGGATCCGGTTGGAGGTCGAGGAAGACGGGGCCACCTATGCCGCGAATGCGCGCAAGAAGGCGGAGGCCGGGATGCGGGCGAGCAAGCTGCCGACGCTCGGGGATGATTCGGGACTGGAAGTCGCCGTCCTCGATGGCCAGCCGGGGGTGCGGTCGGCGCGTTTTGCCGGCCCAGACAAAAAAGGTCAGAGTGACGCGCTGATGCGCGCGGTGCTCGATGCATTGGGGAAACGGGCAGGCGAGTCGCCGGCAGCGGTCTACCGGTGCGTCGCAGTGATGGTGCTGCCGGATGGGCGAAGTTTCGAAGGGGAGGGGATCCTCGCCGGAACGATCGCGGCGGAGCCGCGCGGCCGCGGCGGCTTTGGCTACGACCCGATCTTTCAGCTTGCAGACGGACGCCGGATGGCGGAAATGACCATCGAGGAGAAGAACCTGCTGAGCCATCGCGCCCGCGCCCTGAACGCGCTCGAGGTGCACGGTGCGTTCGATGCGGCGATGACGTGCTGAGGGCTTCCTTCCTCTACCTGTCCCATCGGCGGGGACTGCAGCGGTTTGTCACCGGGCAGCCGCTGACGGCTTCGCTCGCCTACCGGTTTGTTGCTGGAGATCGGTTGGAGGATGCGGTGCGGGTGGTGAAGGCGATCAATGCGGGCGGATCAACGGCGAGCCTCGATCATCTGGGCGAGAATGTCAGCGAGGAGCGAGCCGCGCGCCTGGCCACGGACGACTACCTGGCGGCGTTCGAGGCGATCGCGGCGGAGAAGTTGGACGCGAACGTCTCGGTGAAGCTGACCCAGCTGGGTTTGGACATCTCGCCGGCGCTCTGCCGGGAGTTGTTGGGGCGGGTCCTCGCGCGAGCCCACGATCTTGGCAATTTTGTCCGCATCGATATGGAGGCGTCGGCTTACACGCAGAGGACCCTGGATATGGTCTTCGAGATGCACGGGCAATATCCAAACTGCGGGGTCGTCTTACAGAGTTACCTCTATCGAACGCTGGGGGATGTGGCGCGCGCGAATGCGGCGGGCGTTCGGGTCAGACTCGTGAAGGGCGCCTACGATGAGCCGCCGACGGTCGCCTATCCGAAGAAGGCCGACGTTGACGCGAGGTACGAAGAGGCGATGGCCGAGCTGCTCATGGCTGGTATCTATCCGGCGATTGCAACACACGACGATCGACTGATCGAAGCGACCAAGCGGGTGGCTCGCGAGCGCGGAGTGGCGGCGGATCGGTTCGAGTTTCAGTTGCTATATGGGATCCGTCGGGATTTGCAGGAGCGACTGTTGCGCGAGGGCTATCGGGTCAGGATTTATGTGCCGTATGGGACGGAGTGGTACCCATACCTCATGCGACGCCTCGCAGAGAGGCCGGCCAACCTACTGTTTATCGTCAGGAGTCTTATGCGGGAGCGACGGGCCGCCTGAATCCTCCGGGATCGGACGACCTGAGGCGAATTCGATCTTCGCCTGGGGCGGCGGCGGGACGCGATGGCCGAAGATGCCGCCGAACCACATCAGCATGCCGAAGGCGGTGCCGCGGAACTCGCTCTTGCGCCAGGCTTCCGTGAGTCGATAGCGGTGGAACCAGCGAAAGAAGAAGATCGCCGCAAGCACGATCAGGATGGTGGCGCCGATTACGAAGGGCATACTGCAATGGTCGCACGTAGAATGCTCGGACGGGGCGTAGCGAAGCCTGGTATCGCGCGCGGTTTGGGTCCGCGAAATCGCAGGTTCGAATCCTGCCGCCCCGACTCCTCCTGTGAGGCCCACGGGCCTGTCGCCCTACCCGCCTGCGCGTCCGATCCGGTTCGGGATCTCCGCCCACCCGCTGGCAGACTCTACGCCACGCACCCACCCGCTCCCCTTGCACCCTGCCGCCAATCGCGGGTAAGCCGCGGGCGCAAGCTTCGTCCCCTGCCGGGTTACGATGTCCGCCGCTCGTGAGTGCGCGATCCAGGCATGGCGACAGGGCCCGTCGCAGCTGTAGATCCCCGGATCCCCAACCGGTTCGCCCGGTTGAAATGCCTGCGCCACGATCGCAAGCATAAACCGGAACCGGCATCCGTGCCTCCCCATCCATCAATCACCGCGGCAGGGCCGTCGCCATTCGCCCTGCCGTCGACCCACCTGTGGCCAGCGAGAGCGCGCGGTACGTGTGCACCATCTGCCCATAGCGCGCCGCCCGGTCCGCAGCGGGCTCGAAAACCCGCTCCACCCTGACGCCCGCCGCACTGGCCGCCGCGACATCGGCAAACATGCCGCCCGCGACTCCTGCCAGGAGAGCCGCCCCTACCGTCGCGGCATCATCGACCAGGGTTGTCTCGACCGGCAGATTGAAGACGTCAGCCGCGACTCGACACCACAACTCCGTCCGCGCGCGTGAGCCGACGGCCCTGACTCGCCTCACATCCGCACCCCGCGCTCGAAGGCAATCCAAGCCCTCACGCAGGTTGAACAGGACCCCCTCGATGAGCGCTCGCGTGAGGTGTTCCCGCCGATGGTCGGCGCGAAGCCCGATGAATGCCCCACGCGACGTCCCCTCGAGGTTGAAGGAAGGAAGGAAGTACAACCCGTCGGCGCCGGGCGCAATCGCTTCAGCGGAAGCCATCAGTTCGCCGCTGTCAACGCCTCCAAGGACGTCGCCCCACCAATCGAATGCCCGCCCGGCGGCCGGCGTCGACGCTACCTCGAGATACCGCCCCGGCACAGCCGAACACAGAACACGAAGCACGCCGGATGGATCCGCGTCAAATCCCGCCCGATGCGCCATCAGCCGGCCACCCCCGTCGATGGCGGAACTGATGAGCCCGCTCGTACTGACGCCGGCACCAACTGCAGCAGCTGCCGCGTCTCCAGCACCGGCCGCAACCGGCAGCCCGCCAGGCAAGCCCAGGTCGGCGGCAACCGAGGGACGAAGCCCGCCGGTGATTACCGCACTCTCACTGACGGAGGGCAGCCAATCCGGCAAAACACCCAGAGCGCCGATGATGACATCAGACCAGGCGCGCCGCTTTAGATCCAGTAGCAAGGTGCCGGAGGCATCACTCGCATCGGTGGCGACCTCACCCGTCAGCCGTAGCCGCACGTAATCCTTTGGTAGAAGAACGCGCCTGACATGCCGATACTGGACTGGCTCGACGTCCCGGAGCCACAGAATCTTTGCCGCTTGCGAGTCCGTTACGAGCGCGCTCCCGGCGATCTCGGCGAACCGTTCCGCCCCAAGCAGCGCCCCGATCTCCTCGCACTGTCGCTGGCTCCGCAGATCGCCCTCCACCAGCGCGGGTCGGATCACATCGCCTCGGCGATCCAAAAACACGGCCCCACCCATCTGGCCGCTGAGCCCTAGGGCCCTGACCTCGCCACCCTGACGGCGCGCCGCGGCAACGACCCGCCCAAGCACGTCTTCCGCGGCGGCCCACCAGTCGCGCGGGTCCTGCTCCGCCCACCCCGGTCGTGGGTTCGACGTGCCGTACCCCGCCCACGCCGACGCCAGAACCGCCCCGGCCTCGTCGATGGCAAGAGCTCGCGCGCCGCTCCTCCCGACGTCAAGCCCGATCAGCATTAGCCGGGCGATTGCTCGGTCACGGACAGCTGCGCCGACCAGTGCGCGCCACCATCGGCGGTGGCCTCAACCACGTAGTTGCCCGTCGCGTTCCGCACCAGGACCCACCCCATCGAGGTGGTCAGGAAGGCCGCGTCAAACGTCTCATACGCCTCGACTCCAGCCGACCGGCGCAGCGACCTTCCGCCGTTCGTCGCCACGACGAGCTCGGCGCGATTTG
>JALZAV010000175.1 GCA_030948145.1 Candidatus Dormiibacterota bacterium | reverse complement strand
GCCACTTCCAACCGGTCGCCGAGTGCTAGATGATGCGGTTCGGGTCGTAGAGCCAATTGATGCCAAAGCCGAGGAGCGCGATCCCGAACAACATGATGACGACGAGCAAGGAAATCCGGCCGGCAAGCCGCAACCTGCCGGACGCGCCTTCGAGCGGTCGCGATCGATCGAACCACAGTGTCCAGACCGCCGCGGGAAGCACCGGCGCGGTGCGGAGCACGATGCGGAGGATGGGATTCGGGTTAAGGAACGACTCGAAGACGTAGAAGGCGGCGAATGGCGTCGCCAGCAGCGTTAGGAGGATAAGCTGTGGCCGTGTCAGCGAGCGAGGCCTAATAGGTTTCGAGGTAGGCTTCCAGCTCCCAGGCGCTGACCTGCTTCTCGTAGCTCTGCCACTCCATCTCCTTGACCTCGATGAAGCGCTCGAGCAGGTGGTCGCCGAGCGCCTCGCGCATGACTGCGTCGAGCCGCAGCTCACGGAGGGCATCATCGAGAGAGCCGGGAAGCAGGCTCATCTGGTAGCGGGCCAACCGGTCGGGATCGAAGGCATAGAGATTCTCTTCGACGGGCGGCGGCAGCGTGAGCTTGTCGCGAATGCCCGCGAGCCCGGCGTGCAGCATCACGGCGAAGGCAAGGTACGGATTGCAGGAGGGGTCGGGCGCTCGAAACTCCACGCGGATCGCATCCTGTTCGCCGCTCCCGGTCCGTGGCACACGGATCAGCGCCGAGCGGTTCGTCTGCGCCCAGCTGATCGCAACCGGGGCCTCGAAGCCCGGCACGAAGCGCTTGTAGGAATTCACCAGCGGCGCGACCACGGCACAGAGTGCGGGCGCGTGCGCCAGCTGGCCGGCGATGAAGTGGCGGGCGATCGGTGAGAGGTGATATTGGTCGGCGCGGTCGTAGAACGCGTTGGTCTCCTTGCCGACGTGCGTCAGCGTCTGATGCGTGTGCATGCCAGAGCCGGCCACTCCAAAGATCGGTTTCGGCATGAACGTCGCGTGCAGCCCACGACGCTGGGCGACCGACTTGACGGCGTACTTCAGCGTGACGAGCTGATCAGCGCTGCGGAGAGCGTTCCCGAGCGCGAGGTCCAGCTCGTACTGACCGGCGCCGACCTCGTGATGGCTGGTCTCGACCAGGATGCCGCGGTCATCGAGGGCCGCGACGATCTCCTGGCGAACTTCGCTCCCGATGTCGAGTGGATGGTCGAAGTAGCCGGCGCTATCGTGCCGCACCGGAAGCGGCCGGCCGTCCGCGCTGCCCGCCTTGAGCAGGAAGAACTCGAGCTCGGTGGCGACGCTGTAGTCGTATCCCATGGCGGCCGCTTCGTGCAGCGCCCTCGCGAGTACTCCACGCGGGTCACCGGCGAACCGCTCGCCCTCCGGCGTCAGGATGTCGCAGATCACCTGGGCGGTGGGGATCGAGGACGCCGACGCTCGCGCGATCGTGAGCGTGGCCAGGTCGGGCTTGAGGAACATGTCGCTCTCGAAGACGCGCGCGAAACCTTCGACCGACGAGCCATCGAACCACTCGCCGTTCTTGACCGCGCGTGGAAGGCGTGCCGCGGGGATCGTGATGCTTTTAACCGTTCCCAGCACGTCGACGAACTGCAGATCAACGAACCGGATGCCGTGCTCGGACAGCTGGTCCATCGCGCGATCCAGCGACGGGCCGGCGGCGCGGGCTCCGCTCGCCTCAGTCTTCGGCGTCAGGAGTCCCCCGGTGTTCCGGCGTGTCCTTTAGATCGCGGCTCTCCCAGGACGGACCGGGCGCGGGATGATCGGCGGGTCGCCAGGGCTTGTCGCGTTCAACCGGCGTATCCATCGCTTTTGCTCCCTTTAACGGTGATGAACGGGGCGGCTGCCAGGGCGAGTGGCAGCCGCCAACAGAGGGTCGCCGAACTTAGATGTCGTGGTAGAGCATGAACTCCCAGGGGTGCGGCCGTAGCGCGACCTGGTCGTACTCTTTCACGCGCTTGTAATCGATCCAGGTTTCGATCAGGTCGTTCGTGAAGACGCCGCCGCGCGTCAGGTACTCGTTGTCGATCGCGAGCGCGTCCAGCACCTCGGCCAGTGAGCCGGGCGTGCTCTTGACATGGATCTTGCGCTCGGGCGCAAGCTCGTACAGGTCCTCGTCGATCGGCTCCGGTGGTTCGATCTTGTTCTGGACGCCGTCGAGTCCCGCCATCAGGCACGCGGCGAAGGACAGGTACGGGTTGCACGACGGGTCCGGAGTCCGGAATTCCAGCCGCTTCGACTTCGGGTCGGAGAAATACATCGGGATGCGGACGCAGGCGCTGCGGTTGCGCTTGGAATAGATCAGGTTGATCGGCGCCTCGTAGCCGGGCACGAGCCGGCGGTACGAGTTGGTCGTGGGCGCGGCGAAGGCCAGCAGCGACGGCGCGTGCTTCAGGAGCCCGCCGATGTACCAGCGGCACATGTCGCTGATGCCCGCATACCCTTTCTTGTCGTAGAAAAGGGGAACGCCGTCCTTCCATAGACTCTGATGCGTGTGCATGCCCGAACCGTTGTCCTGGAAGAGCGGCTTCGGCATGAACGTTGCGACAAAGCCGTTCTGCGCGCAGACGTTCTTGACGATGTACTTGTAGAGCATCACCTGGTCGGCCATCGTGACCAGCGTGCCGTACCGCATGTCGATCTCGGTCTGGCCGGCGGTCCCGACCTCGTGGTGATGGACCTCGACGTCGATCCCCGCTTCGATCAGCTTGAGCACGATCTGTGAGCGCAGGTCCTGCAGCTTGTCGGTCGGAGGGACCGGGAAGTAGCCCTCCTTGTAGCGTGGCCGGTAGCCCAGGTTCGGCTCGTGGTTGTTGCCGGAGTTCCAGATGCCTTCGACCGAATCGATCTCGTACATCCCGGAGAACTGGTTCTGGTCGAACCGCATGCTGTTGAAGATGTAGAACTCGCACTCGGGACCCCAGAAGCTGGTGTCAGCGATCCCGGTGGTGGCCAGGTACGCCTCCGCTTTCTTGGCGACGTAGCGCGGATCGCGCGAGTACGGTTCGCGCGTGATCGGGTCGAAGACGTCACAGGTGATCGACATCGTGGGGACGCGGCAGGCCGGGTCCACGATGGCGGTCGACGCGTCGGGGATCAGCAGCATGTCACTTTCGTGGATGTGCTGGAAGCCGCGAATGCTCGAGCCGTCGAAACCGATCCCGTCTTCGAACAGGCTCTTGCCGAGCTCTTGGACCGGAATCGAGAAGTGCTGCCAGGTTCCGATCAGGTCGACGAACTTGAGGTCGACGATCTTGAGCCCTTGCTTGTTTGCGAGGTCGATGACGGACTGCGCGTCCGACTTGCTTCCCTTCCGCGCGCGGACGCCCTGATCGATCGCCATAAATTAGACCCTCCGTGAGCGCGATAATTCGACGTGCGACTGTGATCGTAGGGGTCGCCAGCGACGCCGTCATTGGACGGCTGCGACGAGTTCCCGAGACCATTTTTGTGCAC
>JALZAV010000174.1 GCA_030948145.1 Candidatus Dormiibacterota bacterium | reverse complement strand
GCGCGACATATCGCCGAATGAAGAGGAACGCCGTGAAGGCGGATAGACCGACCGCGAGCGTGGCCAGAAGATTGAAGGAAAAGACCGGCCCCAGTGCGAGGGTGACGGGCGTCAGCACCGCGGCCAACAGGGGGACGGTGCAGTTCCAGAGCATGTTCACGCCGGCGGGATAGTCGAGATAGGTCGTGAACAACGGGTTATGGGCGTGCGTCAGGGCATAGGCCGACCACTCCAGGAACCACATGAACTGGGGCGCGTCTCCCGGACTTCCGACCGCATAGGTGAAGGGATGCACCCAGGTATTGATGAAGAGGAGAAACGCCAGGGCAACGTAGATGGCGAGTGCCACGACCGGCGTGACCCAGCTCCCGCCCCGCCACCGCGACGGAGGTGGCGGCGCCGGCCGGGCGTTCACGTCAGCTGGACTTCCGACCGATCCCCGAGCATGAACCGGAGCGCCTTGGGCATATCTTCCGTACGGCGTATGACGACCTCCTTTCCGATCAGGCTGTCCTCGATCTTGGTGGCAACGTCGAGGATCTTGCTGTTCTCCAGCACAATGGAGTGTTCAAGCTCGCTGTTTCGGATCTCCACCCCGTGATAGATCGAGGTGAACGGTCCGACATACGAGTTGATGATCCGGCTGCGCTCTCCGATCACGGCCGGCCCTCGGATCACACTATTACGGATCTCGGCGCCGGCCTCGATGACCACCTTACCGATCAGCTTCGAGGCCTCGTCGACCTCGCCCGCACAGGAGGCTTTCAGCCCATCGAGGACGAAGCGGTTCGCCTCGAGCATGTCTTCCAGCCGGCCAGTGTCCTTCCACCAGCCGTCGATTATGTGCGGCTCCACGTTCGCGCCGTGGTCCAGCAGCCACTGGATCGCGTCCGTGATCTCGAGCTCGCCGCGTTCCGACGGGGCAATCGCATTGACGGCATCGAAGATTTGCGCCGTGAAGAGGTAAACGCCCACCAGCACGAGGTCCGACTTTGGCGCCGATGGCTTCTCTTCGAGGCGCACGACCCGGCCGTCCTTGAGCTCGGCGACGCCGAACCACTCGGGGTGGGCGACCCTGGCCAGCAAGACCATGCCGTCCGGCTGCCGCTCCTCGAAGCGCTTGACGAACGTGACGATGCCATCTCTGACCAGATTGTCGCCGAGGTACATCACGAAGTCGTCCGGCCCGAGGAACGGTTGCGCGATCTTGACCGCGTGCGCCAGCCCGAGGGGAGCGGCCTGGCGGATATAGGTCACCCGCGCCCCCCAGCGACTCCCATCCTCCACCGCGGCGCGGATCTCCTCCTCCGTATCCCCGACGATCATGCCGATCTCGGTGACGCCCGCAGCAACCAGCGCCTCGATCGCGTAATAGAGAATGGGTTTATTGGCGATCGGGATCAGTTGCTTGGCGCTGGTGTGGGTGATGGGTCGAAGCCGTGTCCCCAGTCCCCCGCTGAGTATCAGACCCTTCAGGTGACCTGCTCCATCTCCCGGTATTGTCGGACAACCTGCACAAGCCCCGTTTCGAACTGGATCGAGGGCCGCCAGCGCAACGCCTTCTCGATTCGCGCGATATCGGCGACAAAGCTCCCCGTCTCGACCCGGGCCGCGTCAGGCGGCCAGGGAACGTGGCGCGGCACGCCCGAGCCGGCCGCCGCCACGACCGCCTCGACCATCTGCGTGAAGGACAGGCCGATCCCGCTGCCGACATTCAGGATCGCTCCGTCGGCTCCCGGGTTGGATCCGGCGTCCAGGAAAGCGCGCGTCACGTCGTCAACGTGGATGTAGTCGCGTAGCTGCCGACCCTCGCCGTAGATCGGGAGCACCTTGCCTTGCAGTGCCAGGTGGATGAACCAATTGATGATGCTGTACCGGCTCTCCGGCGGCCTCGGTGAGTACCCGTAGGGGTTCGTGATGCGCAGGACGACGGCCTTGAGGCCATAGAGGTGGCGATAGAGCAGGTGATAGTTCTCGGCGGCCAGCTTGTGAATGCCATAGAGCGAGAGCGGTCCGGTCAGCGCGCTCTCGTCTACGGGGAGTTGCTCCGTCGGCCGGTAGACGAGCCGCGAGCTGGCGTAGACGACCACCGGCGGAGGGTCGAGGCGGCGACAGGCCTCCAGAAGGGTGAGCTGGCCGCGCAGGTTGGTATCGAGGTCGACGAAGGGCTCGACGTTGCTGCTGGCCGAGCCGGAGTGCGCCGCGAGGTTGAAGACGACCGCGCAGCCTCGCACCGCATCCTGGACCAGGGGCTCGTCTCGTAGATCCCCGGTGAACTGCTCGACGGCCGCAAACGCCGCCGACCGCGGAAGCGGAGAGCGGCTCAGGACTCGGGGCTTCGCGCTCAATCGCTGGAGGGCGCTGAGGAGGTTGAGGCCGAGGAAGCCGCTGCCCCCGGTGACCAGGACCCGGCGGCCGGTGTAGCGATCGGCGTCAGACTCGGTTGCCATGAAAGACCGCGCCTAACCGTAGCAGCCGGGCAAAAAGAAAGGGTGCCGGCGTACCGGCACCCTTTCCGCACGGGCGACTTACTGGATGTAGCCGACCACGTCGAAGAGGAACTTTGTTGATCCATTGCCGCTGACATAGACGCTGACCGCCCCGGTGGAACCAAGTCCGACTGTCACGTGATTTGAAAGGGCTGATATCCCCCTCGTGTAGTTCAGGCTGTTGGTCCCGGCGAGAGGCGTCCCTTGCGGGTACATCGTGAGGAACCCATCCGCCGCGGGCCCCAACGCGGTCAGGTTGCCGAGGACGCCGATCGCATCCGTCGGGATTCCATTTACGCCGGCGACCTGGATGTCGGTGACGCTTCCCGCCGGCCGCGCGTTTGGCCGGCTGTCGTAGATCCGGAATGGGTTGATCGGGATGACGGTGTTCATCCGCCGCCAGGCGCCCGCGGGGTTGGAAATCCACATGACGCCGTTCATGTCACGGACCTGGGCGAAGTTGTACGGCGGTGGGGCCGTGGGCGGACCCGCGATATTGGCGCCATTAACGTCAGTGATCGAAGCCTGCGAGATGTAGCCACTGCCGAGCGCGGCCAGGTCGGTTGCGCCACTACCGACAACCCCTACGCCGAAGTCAGACTCGCCTGCCACTCCGACGCCTCGCGCCCAGGTGTCGTTGGGGTCGCGGGCGGCAAAGCCATCCACGCCCTCCGATACGTGGTATGTATTACCGCCCGAGACAACATCGATTACGCCTCCGATCGACTGGAGCGGCGCGTTCCCCGGATAGACCGCCTGCGGGATCGTCGCACCGTTGTCGGGAAAAACCGCGGCCGGCGCCACCACCAGCAGGACCGGCAGGCTGACCGCGGCGGTCTTGCTGGTCGCCGTGGGAGGGACGGGGAACTTGGTGCCGGTGGGGACTGTTTGCCCCTCGATCTGGACGATCGGCGAAGGCCTGGTCGCTGCGGTCGGGCCGAGATGGGTCGTGGCGTTCGAGTCGTTGGGCGGCGAGGTGGCCCCGAGG